>NZ_JBIKBQ010000001.1:0-97524 GCF_058122085.1 Luteolibacter sp.
GCTCTGTCTCTCGGCCGCCCTCCGTCGTGGCGACGGGCGGAACCTATTCCGGCCCCGCGCCGCCGGTCAATCCATTTTGTGGAGTTTTTTGAAAGTTTCCGCCGGAGTTTCGCAACTCGCTGATTATTAGACTTCAAATCCGCGAATTTCACAGAACTCTGTCGCACGTGACGCAACTTTCCTTGAAAAATCACTGGCGAGGATGAACTCAATTCAGCCAGTCAGCGAAGGAGTCACGGGGAAAGCGGATCGGAGCAATTTGACCTTTGGCCTTGGATAAATCGGTTTGAGTGGCGATGTTGTCGCCGATGTCAAATCTCGTCCGCGTTGAGCCTATTGCGCTTCTACCCACTCAGGCGGGGTGCGCTGTCTTTCTGGGAGACGGTAAGAAATGCATCGTATTTTACATCGATCCAGGTGTGGGAGCGTCAATCAACGCGTCCCTGAGCTCCCAACTCCCGCCGCGCCCGCTGACACATGATTTGTTTCTGCTCGCTCTGGAGACCTTCGGGGCGAAAATCTCGCGGGCCGTGATCGTGCGGATGGAACAGGAAGTCTATTACGCCCGGTTGATTGTGGAGGCCGAGAACGAGATCATGGAGCGTAAAATCGTCGAACTGGATGCGCGACCTTCCGACTGTTTGGCGCTGGTGGTCCGCTGCGGAGCCCCGTTTTATGTGGTTAAGGAGCTTTGGGACAGACTCGACGACATGAGCGGCGTCCTCGCGGATATGCGGAAGGAAGGCGATACGGAAGAAGGCGGCGCTGCGGATACCGATATTCTGTGAGGTCCCGGTAAATCTTCTGTTGCGGCGATCGCGGGCGGTTTTAAAATACCGCCCCATGACAACGATATCGAGCCCCTCCCTTCCCGCTTACTTTCACGAAGAGATTCTGCTTCACCCGGAGAACCGTGAATTCCCGCCGTTCGATCTGGTTCGCCTTCTTGGCACCGTGTTCGCGCCCACCCAAGGGTGCCGGGTTTGCATTCTAATCGATTTTGACAATCCGGAAGAGCTCGTGAAGAACCACGCGTTCCTTGATCACGACGGCTTTCCCGTCCAGAAAAACGCGCACAAGCATTTCTACCTCGGCTTGCAAAACGGAGCTCTCGACGAGCTTGAAATGACCGGCGGCGAGATGTTCGCCTACCGCTGCAGCCATGGCTCAAACCTTGATCTGGCAGACGATGTTTGGGACACGAAGGGAAACAAACTCTCGCTGGATGCCGACATCTACCCGAACTACGACTTGATCCTCTGCATCTCCACATTCTCCGCCACGGCTCCCCTAACGGCGAAGTGCAAGGAATACGGTTTCCGCGGCGCCACGCTACACGGGCTTAACGATGTGATCCTCAATTCCGGCCTCGCCGTGAACTATCACGAGGTGTCGGAGGACACGGAGCGCCTGCGCGTGGCTTTGACGAAAGCCGACTCGATCGAAATTGACTTCTCCCTCGAAGACGGCCGCGTCTTGACGGCATGGCTCGGCCTGAATGCCCAGGAAGCGCAGAAATCCCATGGACTCTGCCTTGGAAAAACTCCGGACATCGCGAATCTTCCCGCGGGCGAGGTTTACTTCGTGCCTGCCGACGCCCGAGGCCAGTTTCCAATGAAATACGAAGACGGGACGCTGGGAGTGCTTGAGGTTGAAAACCGCTGCATCATCCACTCCACGCTGATCCAGGGAAACCAGGCGACCATCGACGCGCACAACGCCCGCCTGGCGGATGACCCGATGACCGGCACGCTCGGCGAGCTCGGTTTTGGCACGCAGGTGCTGCCGGTTTCAGGGGCGGACATCCAGGATGAAAAGGTCCTCGGCACCTGCCATCTGGCAACCGGCCGCGACGACCATCTCGGCGGTGACATCTTGCCAAGCATGTTCAAGAAGCACGAGAATTCCACTCACGACGACATCCTGTTCGCGCCGCACAAGACGCCCAATTTCAACATCAGCCAGGTCCGCATGAATCGCGGGCAGCAGCAGGAAATCCTCATCGAGAACTTCCGCCCCGCACGTTATCTAATCGACGCGTTGGCGGCGGGACGCTGAGCGCGGCGCCCGATGATTCCGTATTTCGGCGCGAACAGCAGCGAGCCTGCGAACAGCAGCGCCTGCGCCAGCACGACGCAGGCCCCGGTGGACGCGTCGATGTGATAGCTGGTGAAAATCCCTATCACGGTCGAGCCCACGGCCGCGGTGACCGCGATGGCCAGCATCCGGTCGAAGCGATCCGTCCAGAGGTGGGCGATGCTGCCTGGCGTCACCAGCATGGCGACGACCAGGATAATTCCCACAGCCTGAAGCGAAACGACGATGGCAAGCGACAGCAGGCCGAGCAGCAGGTAGTTGAGAAAACGATCCGGCAGCGCCATCACCCGCGCCTGGCCGGGATCGAAGCAGATCAGCAGCAAGTCGCGCCGCAGGGCGAGCGTCACGCCGAGCACCACTCCGCCGAGACCGAGCGATTGCCACATCTGGGATGGCGTAATGCCGAGGATGTTTCCTAACAAAATATGATCCAGATGCATGTCCGAAGGCGTCCGGCTGAAGAGCACCAGCCCGAAGGCAAACAATCCTGTGAACACGACGCCCATCACCGTGTCCTCCTTGATCCGGCTGTTCCGCTTGATGAAGCCCGTGCCGACAGCGCAAAACAGCCCCGCCGCGAAGGCACCGATCGCGAGAGGCAGCCCGGCGATGTATGCGAGCACGATTCCCGGCAGCACGGCGTGGGAAATGGCGTCGCCCATCAGCGACCAACCCTTGAGAATCAGGAAACACGACAGCACCGCGCAAAGAGCCGCGACCATCGCTCCGACGAGCAGCGCGTCGCGCATGAAAGCGTATTGCAGCGGTTCGAAAAACTCCGTCATGGCGCGGGCGGGGTGGCCGCGCGGGCGAGGCGGCGTTGGGAGGCGAGCATGCCGTGCTTCGGCGCGAAGAGAAAAGCGGCTAGAAAAACCAGCGTCTGGAGCGTGACAATGCACCCGCCCGTCGCGCCATTGAAAAAGTAACTGGCGTAAGCGCCCGCCAGCGAGGTGGCGACTCCCATGGTGGATGACAGCCAGAGCATTTTACCGAAGCGGTCCGTCAGTAAATAGGCGGTCGCGCCCGGCGTGACGAGCATGGCGACCACCAGGCAGGCGCCTACCGCCTGCAAGGCCGCGACGGCGGTGGCGGCCAGCAGCGCGAGCAAGGTGACATGCAACCCGGCGGCCGGAAGCCCGAGCGTGCGGGCCTGGTTCGGATCGAAGCAGAAGAGCATCAGGTCCTTCCATTTCAGGCCCAGCACCAGCAGCGTGACCGCGCTGATGACGATGACCTGCCAGATATCAGGATCGGAAATGCCGAGGATGTTTCCCAGCAGGATGACTTTCAAATCCACCCGCGCCGGGAACAGCGAGATGAGCAACAGACCGAGCGCGAAGTAGGCGGTGAAGACGATGCCGATCGTAGCGTCCTCGCGGATGCGGCTTTTCGCCTTGATGAAAGCCATGGTCGCAGCGGCTAACAAACCGGCGACGAACGCGCCCAGCGCGAACGGCAGCCCGAGGATGTAGGCCAGCGCGACGCCGGGAACGACCGCGTGCGACAGGGCGTCGCCCATCAACGACCAGCCCTTGAGAGTCACGAAAGACGACAGGAACCCGCACACGCCGCCGATCAGCGCGCTGACCCAGATGGCGCGCAGCATGTAGTCGTAGTGAAACGGCGTCAGTAGGGACTGGAGGAGTTCACTCATGCTCTTCGGATCGCTGTTTCAACAACTCCTCGTGCTCGCCGCGGTCCTTGTATTCGAGGTGGCCGTCCTTGCCGAAAATGAGCGGGCGCTCGTCATCAGTGAGAATGCTAACCGCCCGACCGTCATGGTCCTGGATGGTGGATTGATCGAACTTGAACTGCCGCAGCACGCCGCCGAAAGCCGCCGACAGGTTTTGTTCGGTGAACACCTGGGAAGTGGGACCATACGCCAGCACGGTGCGGTTGATGAGCACCACCTGGTCGCAGAACTCCGGGACGGTTCCCAGATTGTGAGTGGAAACGAAGATGATGCAGCCCTCAGCGCGGAGTTCGCGGAGCAGGACGATGATGGCCTCCTCCGTCTTCACGTCCACGCCGGTGAACGGCTCGTCCAGCAGGATCAAGCGCCCGCCCTGGGCCAGTGCGCGAGCCAGGAAAACCCGCTTTTTCTGGCCGCCACTCAGCTCGCCGATCTGGCGGTTCCGGAACTCCCACATCGAGACCCGGCGCAGGCTTTCCTCGACTCTCGCCTTGTCCAACGCACGCGGGATCCGCAGGAAATTCATCGCGCCGTAGCGGCCCATCATCGCCACATCCCAGACGCTAACGGGAAACTGCCAGTCCACCTCCTCCGCCTGCGGGACGTAGGCGACGAGGTGCTGCTTGAGCACGGCGCGCACCGGCAGACCGTTGATTTTCACGCTGCCGGACTTCGGTCTCACAAAGCCCATGATACTCTTGAAAAGCGTGGACTTGCCGCTTCCGTTGACGCCGACGAGGGCGCAAATCGTGCCGCCCTCGAGGCGGAACGTGGTATCGTGCAGGGCGAGATGACCGTTCGGATAGGATACTGAAACGCCCTCGACGTCGAGCTGCGGGAGATCTTGCTGAGTGCTCATTGCGGACGGAGGAATCCTTTCACGATGGTCTCGGCATTGCTCTCCAGAAGTTTCAAATAGGTCGGTGCCGGACCACCCGCGGCGGTCAGGGAGTCCACGTAAAGCACGCCGCCGTAACGGGCTCCGGTTTCCTTCGCGACCTGCCGGGCGGGCTTGTCGCTGACGGTGCTCTCGGAGAAAATCACGGGAATCCGGTTCGCCCGCACGCCGTCGATGACTTGCTTCACTTGCTGCGGAGTGCCTTGGGCGTCGGCGTTGATAGGCCACAGATAGAGCTGCTTGAGACCGTAGTTGGCGCAGAGGTAGGAGAAGGCGCCCTCGCTGCTAACCAGCCAGCGTTGATCCTCCGGGATGGCGGCGAGTTTCTGGCGGATCGGTTCGTCGAGCGCCTTGATTTTCGCGGTGTAGGCGGCGGCGTTGGCGGTGTAAACCGCCTCGTTGGCGGGGTCCGCATTCACGAGCGCGCGGCGGATGTTTTCCACATAGATCACGGCGTTCGCCGGTGACATCCAGGCGTGGGGATTCGGCTTGCCGGAGTAGGGCCCCTCGCCGATGCCGATGGGCGTGATGCCCTCGGTCAGCACCGCGCCAGGCACGTTCTTCACGTTGGTGAAAAATTTTTCGAACCAGAGTTCGAGATTCATGCCGTTCCACAAAACGAGGTCCGCGCCCTGCGCCTTGACGATGTCTTTCGGAGTCGGTTCGTAGCCGTGGATCTCCGCGCCGGGCTTGGTGATCGACTCCACTTCCGCCGCCTCCCCTGCGACCTCACGGGCCATGTCGGCGATGATGGTGAAACTCGTCACCACCCGCTTTTTGCCCGAGGCGGACGGCTTTTTCGCTCCACCGCAGCCGACGGCGAGCATGGCGCACAACCCAGTCGCGAGCAGGAGCACGCTTCTGCGGGCAACACGTTTCATGGGCGTATCAATGTCAAATTTCATATTCGCTACAATGTAGAATTTCAGATGAGGCTAAATTTAAAACTTCGTGCTCAGCCCCAGGAATGGCGTGAAATCGGTGGAGGCCGAGGTGAGGCCGACTCTTACGCCGCCGTCGACTTGCCAGGTCGGAGTCACCGCCCAAGTCATGCCGGTGTTGAAATAAGCTTCCCAGTCCGATCCGGATTCAGCGCTCAGGACACTGACTGCTTCGAGGAAGATCGCGGTATGTTCCGTCAATCCATGGCTGGCCGTGGCCGAGTTCAGCAGGCCGAGGTGGTAGCCGCGGCCATCTTCATCCGCCTCCACATCCAGTTCCGCCATCACCGCGCAGGACCAGTCGGCTGGCCCGTCGAAGCCGAGCGGGACGATCAAGCCGCCTTCAAACTCGCCGTTTCCGAGGTCACCGTTCGCCGTAGGAATCTTGATAAATGGCATCAATGCCAGAGCGGTCGCGCCCTCGTCATTGCCCCAGAGATTGCGCTTGATGCGGATTTCCATGTCGCCGAAGCCTTCGCCGCCCTTGCGGACGTGGCTGTAGAACGGCATCACCACTTGCAGATCGGTCGCGTGATCGAGGCCGATCTTGGCGTTGAGCTCCCCGAGCGAAAATTCGCGCGCGCCGCCGTCGCGGGTGGAACTGGCGATTTCCATTTCGAATTGGAAATGCCCGGCGTCCACGGTGCGCGGGCTTTCGGTGGTGTCGGGTCGGTCGGTGCTGAGCGGGCGGAGACCGGCGGCCGGGCTGATTGAAATTCCGCTAGCCATGACGACGAGCGGAAATGCGGCTGATTTGAGGAATCGAGTGGTCATGTCCCGACAACTTAGCCGAAGCTAATTTTAGTTTTCAAGGCTAATTTCACGAATGGATCAATTCCCGGATTGCTGCAGCCAGCTCATCATTTTCTCCGCGAAAATCACTCGTCCAGAATCTGGAGCCGCACCGGAGGCTTCAGCGGCATGCCTTCTTCGACATCCCCGAGGTCGAGGCTGTCGAGCACGTTGGTGTGGCGGCGGACGAGCCCGGCCTCGGCGGATGTCGCCGCGAAACTCGGGACTTCGATGTGATAGGGATCGTCGCCGATGAGGACGGGCTCCTTCGGGCGGACCGGCACGGCGTCGAGCGCGGGCATGTTGAGGATGGCCATTTCTGGGATCGCGCCGTCGCTGACAGCTCCGGAATGGACGGTGCAAAACGGCAGGTTTTCCGTGCCCTTGCGAAAATACTCGGACATCGCCGTGGAACGTGAGCGGACTTTTCCGGAGCCTATATCCTCGACGTGCTCTTGGCAGAACTGAGTCGCGCGCTGTCCGGAAGTCGCACAAACGGGAATCTCGATCACGCTGGCCGGAGCCGACAATCCCCCGCCGCCGAACGACGGGGCCGCCGCGTTCATGGCGGCCTGCCAGACCGGCATCGCGAGATCCCGGCTGAAGGCTCCCGGATAGATCGGCTCGCCGCTGCCCGTCAGGAATCCGGTCCACACCCCGCAGGTGATCCGCTTGTTATAACCGATGAACCAGGAGTCCGAGAAGCCGTAGGTGGAGCCGCCCTTGCCCGCCCCGCTGAACGGTTTTTCGACCAATTCGCCGAGAACCCCCTTCGAGCTGCCGCGGTAAAGCGAACCGGCCATCATGCTGTGGACTTGCCACGCCGTTGCCGGGTCGATGACCGGACGCGACGTCTTCGCCTGGCGCTGGCGGCGATACACCACCCGCCCCGCCGCGTTCTCGACGCGGTCCAGATAGACCAGCTTGTCAGGCCCGGACATCCCGCCGAGGGGAAAGGTCGTCATCGCCCGCACCGCTTGTTTCATCGAGACCTCTTCGAAACCGACCGCGAGACGCGGCAGCAATTCCGCCTTCTGCAGCGGCAGTCCGAAGGCGACGCTGGTATCGACGACCCGTTGCAAGCCCGCCATTCCGGCGAAGCGCACCGTGGCGGCGATCTTTGAATTTTCCAACGCCTCGCGCACCGGGATCTGCCCCGCGTATGTCGGCGACGGGACTTCCATCCCCCACTCGCCGAGAATCCCTTCCTGGCCGCCCACCATCACCGCGCGGTTGTCCATAGGTTCGTCCTCGATGAGCGACGCGGGCGTCTGCCCGCCGCTCAGGCCGGCCGCGTAGATATAGGGGAAAAACGCGGTACCTAACGGTCGCTTGCCGAGCTCGATGAAATCATAGGGAACCTGCGCGTAGTCCCGCCCGCCGACGTGGGCAAGCACCTCGCCGGTTTCGTGGTCGAGCATCAGCGCGGCACCTTGAAGATAGGTGGCGGGCTTCGAGCTACTTTTCCGATAGTCCTGATATTTCTGGTGCGCGTATCCCGGCCGGGCCTCGGCTGTCGCCAGGCTTTCCAACAAGGATTTCTGCGCCGCATTCTGCGCTTCGGCGAGGATCGTGGTGTGAATCCTGAATTTCCCGGAAGCCAGCGCGTCCTCGCCGAGCGCCTGGCCGACGGCTTCCGCGACCCGCTCATAGAGATGCGAAGTGCCGCGGCGCAGCGGTTGCGAATTGAGGGAAAGCGGCAAGCTCTTGAGCCGGGCCAGCTCGGAGGAGGAAATCATGTGCTCCTCGCGCATCCGGCCGAGCACGTAGTTGCGCCCGTCCAGATTCGCCTTGGGATTGTTCAGCGGCGAGCGACCGTTAGGATTTTTGATCAAGGTGACCAACGATGCGCACTCATCGACAGTTAGCTCCGCCGGCTCCTTGCCGAAGTATCCAAGCGAAGCGGAGCGAATGCCGTAAAACCCGCTGCCGAAATAGATGCGGTTGAGATAGAAACTGAGGATTTCCCGCTTCGAGTAACGGTCCTCGATCCGCCGCGCGAGGAAGGCTTCGACCATTTTCCGCTGGATCGTGGTCTCGTTCCGCAAGACCGCCTCCTGCTTGAGGTTGTAGGCGTTGCGCGCCAACTGCTGGGTGATCGTGCTCGCGCCCTGGTTGCCGCCCTGGGCGTTCAAGATGACCGCGCGGGCGACGCCAATGTAGTCAACGCCATGATGCGACAGAAACCGCGAGTCCTCGCCGGCGCGCAGGGCCTTGATGAAAATTTCCGGAACCCGCTCGATCGGGATCACGCTGCGGTTCTGGACGAAGATCCGGCCGATTTCCTTGCCGTTCCGGTCCAGAATGATGCTTGGTTCCTCAAGGTCGTTGATGCGCGCGAGATCGTAAGTCGCCGCGCGCTGGCGGTATTCGCGGGTGTAGGCCTCCATGAACAGCCAACCCGCTCCGCCCGCGACCAGCCCCATCAGCAAGCCCAGCACCAGAACGGTCAGCCAAAAGCCTTTGCGCTTGAAGAACCAGCGCTTGCTGCTCTTCTTCCGATTCGTTTTTTGAATTTTTGCCATGCCTGATCCGGATTCATCACCGACCTGCCATTCGGTCACGCGAGCGGAACGCTATCCGAGCGACGCGGCTCCCGCAACCCCTTCGTTGGGGGCGATTTTGCGGGACCGGATCGCGCGGGAAGGCCCTCTGGGGTTTCCGGATTTCATGGCCGCCGCCTTATACCAACCATCGCTCGGCTACTACGCCCGCGAAACCCGCCAGGTCGGGCGCGGCGGAGATTTCTTCACCAGCGTGAGCGTGGGCCCGCTGTTCGGCGAGTTGCTGGCCCGGCGCTTTCTCCGCGAATGGCGGGAATCCGGCTCGCCCGCGCGCTGGCGGATCATCGAATGCGGCGCACACGACGGCACGCTCGCCGCCGACATTCTCGGCGCGATTTCCCGGCTCGATCCGCAGGCATTCGCCGCGCTCGAATACGCCGTCCCCGAGCCCTTGCCCCGTCTCCAAGCCGCACAGCGGGAAACGCTCCGCGGATTTCAGGGGAAAACGTGCTTCATCACGGAGGCCTGCGAGCTCCACGCAGATCCCCTGCCGGGCATCGCCTTCGGCAATGAACTGCTCGACGCCCTGCCGTTTCATGTCGTCGAACGGACTAACGGCAGCTGGCGCGAATGTACGGTCGCGGCCGCCCCGGACGGCGATTTCGTCTGGCAGGCCGGTCATGAAATCATGCTCCCCGCCTTGCTCGACGCGCTTGCTCCGCTAGGAAATTCGTTCCCGGAAGGCTACCGCACCGAAGTCCGCACGAACTTCCGGGACTTCCTCGAACCACTCACCCGCTGTCTTTCCTCGGGCTTACTCCTCTGGCCCGACTACGGCTTCGCGCGGCCCGAATATTATCACCCGGACCGCAAAACCGGCACCCTCCGCACCTTCTCCAAACACCGCGCCGCGGAAAACCCGCTCGCCACGCCCGGGGAAATCGACATCACCGCGCACGTCGATTTCACCGCCGTCGCGGAAACCGCGATCCAGCTCGGCTGCCGGCCCGTTGCGTTCTCCTCGCAGGGCAGCTGGCTCACCGGCCAGGCCCGCGACTGGCTCCTCGCTCAGGAAGGAAATCCCGACGCCGCCGCGCTCCGCCAATTCCAAACCCTCACCCATCCCGCCCACCTCGGCGGCAGTTTCCACGTCCTCGAACTTTCGTGGAACTCACCCGCCGCACCCGTCACTCCGCCGGAAACCTGGCACCGCCTCGGGATCGGCCCGCCCTAAACCGCCGGTCGGGCCGCACCGCATTTCCAGCAGGAATCGAACGACGCCGGCACCGCCTCGCCGCAGGATGCGCACGCCCAATCCTCCCCCAAAACCGGCGGACTCTCCGCGTGGCTGCGCAGCAACTCGAGCGCGCGCTCGTAATCCTCGTCATCCCGCACGCATAACGACGGCATCACCGCGAAGGGCACCGCCAGGTTGTACAAACTCTCGTGACGGATCAAATTCGCGATGCCCGCCTCATCCAGCACCGTCTTGAAATATCCCAGCCTCGCCAGATCGTGATGCGTATAAACTTCTTTCATCCTTCACACCAGAGCGGCTCCGCCGGCGGTCCACAAGCGGATTCTCCCGCCGTGCAATGTGTGCTTGCCCCGCGCCCGCGCCCCGGTAGAGTCCCGTCCGCAAGCCGGGATGGCGGAATTGGTAGACGCGCCAGATTTAGGTTCTGGTATCGAAAGGTGTGCAGGTTCGAGTCCTGTTCCCGGCACTTTTTTAGGCAGCTGCTTATATCCACTTAATACGTTGATTTTAAGCGATTTACAATGAACAACCGAAGCCTGGAGGTGTTCATAATCACTGTTTAAATTGCGCCAAAATGCGCCCATTAGCCGGTTCTATTGCGCGGTCTGTTGCGCGGCATTTCCCGCCACTCCCCACCCTCCCGCTGCAGTGATACTATCCGCTGCATGAAAGATCCACGCGATGACCACCAGAATGCCCCGCTTTCCAAGGACGATGCCCCGAAACCCGCACCTGCGGATGCCTCGGGGGATTCCGGGACCGGCGATGCCTCGGAGCCGATTGACATTGTCGATGCCGAGGTGGTTCCCGATCCACGGCCTGATCGGAAGGGACGCCAAGGCGCTGCGCTGCGTCGGGGCTCGGAGAAGAAAAGAGTGCGCGGCTATGAAACGCGACGCCGGCTGATAGAACTACATGTGTTCGGTGGGAAGCGTCTCAAGGAGTGCGCCTATGAGCTGGGCATCAGCTACGGCCGGGCGCATGCAGTCTGGCGTACGGTGGTGGCGGAGGCTCACGGCGGGCATGGCACGAAGGACGAGCATCTGCAGGCGGTGCGCGGCTACCTCGACTGCCACTACCGCAGGCTGATTGAGGAATCGCAGCCGAGAATTGCCGAGGGCGCGGCCTACGGCGCGGTGGTGGTGCAGGCGTGCAAGGCGCTTGCGGAGCTTCACGACCTGAAGACCGAAAAACCGCAGCCGCAAGGTCTCACACTGGAAGATGTGGGCCGCGAGGTGCGTGTGGTGTCGCCGCTTCTGTTGGAACGTCTGGAGCAGATCCGGGGACTCAACGCCTCCGGCAGCAATCAGGCCGAGTCAAATCCCGCCTGTCCCACTCTCGGCGGCGTTCCGGTGGAAGGCGCGGTGCAGGAGCCTGCGATGGCTGCCGGCGCAAAATCTCCCCTGCTGGATGGAAGCGTGACCGAGCGCATGCACCACGGGGTGATGCGCGAGGGGGATCGTGTCGTGGAGAGGGCGCAACTTGAAGGTGCCGATGCTGCGCTTGATGCCATGCCGGTGAAGCGAAAACCAGACGAGGCATCCAAGGACCAGGGTTGTGATTCGGCAGGTCGATCCCCATCCTCCCTGAATGAACAAACAGAAAACGACTGAAGTTCGGCGTGCATACTCTTTGCAGGAAACCGCGGCATTCTTTGGAAAAGAGAGAACTTGGGCTTATCGGCAAGTGAAAGCCGGGCGCATCAAGGCCATTACGGGTTTCGGGGCCATGCTCGTCTCGGCGTCCGAGATCGAGCGCATCCTTAATGCGGAGCAGCCTCACAGGTAGCGGCCTTTGCCGAATCGCACCACGATCGCCAAGCTGTCCGCGGAAGAACACCAGTAGAAGGGACCAAATAAACCCCCGCCGAATTTTGGCGTTTCCGCGCGGTGGAATCCTTGCGGTTTCGCCAAGATTCGGGTGTTGAAAATAGATGCGGCAGGGACCGCGATATCATTTGATTAGATGGTCCGCTAGAGCGAACACACGGACATGGAAAACAAGCCATCCCCCGTTGTGCCGGTCGCCATCCTCGTCCGGGTGTCCACCAAGCGTCAGGAAACCGAGCGTCAGGTCCACGAGCTGCGTGCCGTGGCGGATGCGCGTGGCTGGCAGGTGGTCGAGGTCGTCGAGGAGGATGGCGTGTCCGGCGCGGCCAAGGATGCCGACCGGCACGGGCTGGCGCGGGTGGAGACGCTCGCCGCCGCGGGTGCGATCCGCAAGGTGCTCGTGCATGAGGTGTCGCGTGTTGGTCGCCGGCCTGCGGTGGTGCATGGCTTCGTGGAGCGACTGCTCGACATGAAGGTGTCGCTCTACTGGCACTCACAGCGGGTCGAGACGATGCTGGATAGCGGCAAGCGCAACCCGTCGGCGGGCATGATGTTGGCGGTCCTGGCCGAGATGGCGCTGGCGGAGCGGGAAACCCTGCGGGAGCGTGTGCTGTCTGGTCTTGAGGCGGCGCGGAGGGCTGGCAAGGTATTGGGTCGCCCGGTGGGGACGGTCATGCCAAGGGACCAGCTACTGGCCAGACACGCCGACGTGGTGCGCCTGCTGCGGGCCGGGAAGAGCCTGCGCGATGTGGCGGCGCGGACACGTAAAGGCACCAGCACGGTGAAGAGAATCAAGGTGCTGATGCGGGCGGACTCAGTGGCCTGCTGAGCGGCTGCGCTATACGCTGGGTTCGTGCTGCTACTGCATCTTCCTGGCGTGAAGAAATCCGTGCGGGCAGGAGCCCCCCGCCCCCCCTTTTTTGGTTCCATCGACCTTTACACCACATTCTCTGATCCGCGCATGCGAAAGAGGCCGCCCATGGTCCCTGGCAATTCGTTTGAACGGTTACTTGCGGAGCGGGAGGCGGCCACGGGGCTGCCTGCGGGGTTGTGGAGTCTGTAGGGGGCATGGTGTTTGGGGTTAGTTTTGGTATGGATGGGCCGGTCATCGGATCGCTGGTCCCGCTCCGTAGGGTGCCAGTTTCTCCTGCAGTTCCTTCGGCCATTCCAGGAACGGCTTGCTGAGAATCGTCTCCCCTTCCTGCTGGTTGATCATCTCGTCGGTCAATACTCCCTTGACCTTCATTGTTCCGAGCATCGCGTTGAGGGCGAGTTCTCCTTCCGGGCTGAGTGGTGATGCTTCCATGGCTTCGCCACCATGCTTCCATGCCGCCGGGAAGTCGAGAGCATAGCCCCGCCTCACGCCGACTTCGCCAGAATCTCCAGCAGCAGGCGCGCAAAGCCCTTCTGGACGGTCTTGTTAGCGAGGAACTGGGCCATCAGCTCCTGATGGGCGTCGCCGCTGGCGAGGACGGCATCCTCGACGGCTTTCGGGAAATCCCGGAGCATCGCCTGCTCGGCGGTGTTGTTGCGCACCTGGGCCATCACGCCGGAGTTCTCTTGGACCTTGGCGGCGATGGTGAAGTGCTGGAGGTCGTAGCGTGGGAAATCACTGAAGTCGGATCACCGTCGCGTTCCGCTTGGCGCGTGTCAGAGCGACGTATTCGAGGCGCTGCTTGTCGAACTGCTGCGTGCTGCCGGGCGTGCGACCCGGCTTGGCGATCAGGACGACCTCGTCAAACTCAAGTCCCTTGGCGCGGTGCATAGTGGCGACGCGTGCGGCGGAAGATTCGGCGCGGTCCCGTTCGTTAGGACCGATCAGAGTGGAGGTGATCCCAGCGGCCTTGAGGGCTTTGAGCGTTTCCTGGGCTTCGTGCTTGGTCGGCACCATGACGCACACGGAGCGGCCTGCCGCCAAGGACACAGCGACGACGTCCACCGCCTTGGCGAAGGCGTCTTCCAGGTGGGCTACCTGGATGAACGCGGGCTCTGGGCCGCGCGAGATGGACTTGTATTTTTTCACCTCGTCCGATCCTTCGTCGAGGTCGTCCACCTCGCAGCCTTCGAGCAGGGCGACGGCGGCGCGGCGGATTTCCTCGGTGGTGCGGTAGTTCAGATACAGCTTCCGGCCCCGGCCGCGGATGTCGATGCCGCACTCGCTCATGGAGGCGCGGTGTTGGTTGTAGATCCGCTGGTGACCATCGCCAACGAAGCAGAGGTCGTTCTTGCCGGGTTGGACCATGGCGCGGAGGAGCTTGAGCGCCTGCGGTCCGAAGTCCTGGGTCTCATCGACGACGATCGAGGCGTAGGAGGTGGGGTGCTTCTTTAACAATGAAACGGCGTCACGGTAGGCGTCATCCACCTCCTTGAGTTTACGCAACGTGATGGCCGCGCGGTAGTCTTCGAACACCGGCCAGATGGCATCCCGCTTGCCACGGGTGAGCACGGTGCCGCGTCCTTTGCGGCGGGCCTGGCGGTATTCATCCCGGGTGCTCACACCTTGGGCGAGGATCACGTTTTCGAACTCCTCTTCGTAAAACCCCGGAGGCAGGCCGAGGGTGGGGTCCGCCGCCGCGAGGGCGAGATTCCAGGCGTCCGCCGCCGGACCACTCCGGCGGTCGAAGATGATGGTGTATTCGTACTGATGCTTGCGCAGGAACCCATGCACCCATGCGTCGAGGTTCTGCACCTCGATGCGCTGCATGACCGCCGGACCGCAGAGGGTTTTGAGGTTCTCCTCGATGTCCTGAGCCAGATTCCGGGTGAAGGTGGTGAAGAACACCTTCTGTCCTTCCTCCAGTCGGTTTTCCGCGAGCCACTTGGCGCGGTGCATGGCCAGCACGGTCTTGCCGGTGCCTGCGCCGCCGAGCACGCGCATCGGTCCGTTGCGGTCGGAGTCGGCGAGCTTGCGTTGGGTGGGGTGGAGAAACACCCGCCACTGGGCGAGCGGCGCATTCATGATGGCCGTCATGGTGTCCGGATCGTCCACCACCACGAAGCGGGCCTGGGACTCGGCGGTTTGTAGCGCGGTTGCGAAATCCTCCGTGTCCACCTTCTTGTCCACGCGGGTTTCACGAGAGGTGAGCACTTCCGACACGGTGTCACCAGCCGCAATGAGGAAGAGTCCTTCGTAGGCTTCCACTGGCAGACGCTCCTGCATGACGTCCAACTCCTGTTCCGAGCGGATGTTCCGCACTTGAGGGATCATCTCTTCGGGCGTGCCGATGCTAAGCAGTTCGGCATCCGTGAGAGTTGCGTAGAGTGGTGCAGCTGCCACCCTTGAATCGGCAGCCATGGGCTGGGTCATAGGGGCGTCAGATACTTCCTCCGTAAGTTCCACCGCGAAGAGCTGCATGGCCCCGGTCACCGGGTTGATCGCCACACGACGGGTCTCCGCCCAGCGGTAGGCGTCGTCGTGCTTGTCCACATACATCAGCACATAGACATCACCCTTGTCCGGTTTGAAGACGATGCCGCGCCAGTCCTGATCGATGCGCACCGAACGGAGGTTCTTGTCGCGCGCGCCTTTGATCGTTTCGTAATTGATACTGCTTGCTGTCGGGTCGCTTTGGAAGCGGAGCGCCCATTTGAGCACCTTCGACTGGATCGACGACGGCAGTTTAGAGAGGTTGGACAGGAAATCCTGAGCGAGTGCTACTTTGAGGTTCATGAAGATTATTGGTTAGGAATTAGGCCGGCTCCGCAGATGGATCCGAATTGAGCTTGGCGGTGAGTTGTCCGGGCCATCCGGGTGAAGCCGTGACCGTCTGCCAACCACGTTTGGTCCAGATTGCCGCGGTATCGGTATGGGGTTCCAGGAGTAGCACCACCTTGCGGGTGGTCCAGGCGAGTTCGCACTCGGCCACCACTTCGCCGTCCTCCTCCAGCTCGAAACCCACCTCGTCGGGAACGGGCACGCCTGCATCGAGCAGTTCCTTCAGCCCCGGTTGCAGAAATTCCATCACCTGGTCCATGACGTCCTCCCAGCCGGCGGCCTGTGCCGCCTGTCCGCCACCACTGGCTGGCTTGGCACCGTCCATGGGCGTGATGGCGTTGTGATCCTGACCAAGCAAGCTCTCACGTGTCGCGAGGAAGACGCCGGGCAGGTACTGCAAGGTGTTGAACAGCCACAACCAACGCCGCCAGCTCAAGTGTTGCTCCAGTTCACTTTCGGCTGCGGCGGGGTCGAGCACGAGAAAGCCGGGACTCTTCGGCACAGCGGCTTCGGGGTCGGCCAGGGTCGGTGTGATCCAGTAGCGGAACGTGAGAAGCAACTCGTTGAGGTTGCCGCTTGCCATTGCCTTGGCTGGCTTTTCGCATGGCAAGGTGCCGAGCAGTTCATTCCAGAACAGCTCCAGTTGCGCCCGCTGGGCGGCGCTTTCCGGTTTGCGAGGATCCGGGATCATCCGGAAGGCCGTGGCCCCGGCATGCTTGGCGCATCGAAGCGCCCGCCCATCCTTGCCATCGGTCACAGGAGCCTCCAGCCAATGAAGGAGCGCGGCCACCGAGTGGCGGGTCCAATGCGCGGCATCGATCATTCCCTTTAGCTGCGCAGGTAGATCGCTGAGCGCCATGGACTCCAGGCTGTCGCCCAAGTCGGTTTCCGAACTGCCGCCGATGGCCGCCATCACCTCTTGCCAGGTGACCGCCCAGACCCAAAATTTGCCGCTGGCGAGCAGGGCGTTGCGCTTGGCGGCATCGTCGCGGGTGATGTCCTTGTGAAACGCCCAGCCGTCACAAAATACCGCGATTGGCCGTCGCGGTGAACCGGTCTTTGCCGGCCATAGCACGAAGTCCGGGCACGAAGGAATCATTACCCCGTCAGTCGGCCCTAGGTTCACCTGCGGTTCGATCCAGTAACGCTGCGTGCCGACCTCCAACAGATAACCCGACTTTCCTTGCACGATCTCTTTTACGAGACGCACTCCCGGGAGGCCACCCTTGCCGCCAAGCCGGCGTAGGCTCTCGATGAACTTTGCTTCCAGATCCGAGTCGAAGTTCGGGTTGACGTAAATGTCCGCCACCGTGGCCACCTTTTCGAGTTGGCCGAGGTTGTCCTCGATCGCTTCGAGAATGGCACGTGCACGGTCGCGTGAAACGAGAGCCATCTCTCGTCCAAGCCGGTATTGATAGACGCAGCGGTAGCAGCCGTCCTTACCCGGATCCGCATTGCAGGTGCAGCCCTTGATATGTTCCAACGCCAGACGGATCACATTGATGAGCGTCTCCGCTCCGTCGGCCAGTAGCTCATGGAGATAACCCGTTCCGCCGGGAACCGAATCGTAGATCAACACATAGTGGCGGCTGGCTCCGCCATCCGTTGAGCGCTCCTCTTGAGTGATCAGGCGCAGGTGATCCACCTTACCTCCGTAGCGCCGCTTGAGGCCAACGCGCAGAGCTGCCATGAACGACTGCACCGAGATCTCGTCGGTGCCGGAGCGGGTGAAGGGCACCAGGATACGCAGCGCCTCGGACGAGAACTCGCGGTAAAGGTAGAGGCAGTCGATCAGGTTCTCCGGGTCGTCGGAATCCCTTTGTGCGCAGTCGAAGGCGTGTAACTGTGCTTTGGTGCGCTCGCGTGCGTTGCGCGGGGGACGCTGCACCTGACCGCAGTGTTTGCAGAGTCGAAAGCCGGGTCTGGCTTTCTGCTGTCCGGCAACGGAGTAAGTGTCTCCCGGCTTAGTGGGTTCGCCGAAATTGATGTCGCGGAACAATACCCGCTCGATGAACTCAAAGCCGAAGGGCGTCTCCTGTGAGGTGAGCTTGTATGCCTCGCGCACATCGCCTGCGTTGAACTCGGTGAGCAACTGGCGGACGTGGAACTTCGGCTCGCGATCCTCCGCGCTGTCATCGATCTGCACATCGACCTCATTGCTGTTCGCGATGGCCTGCTTGAAGCGAATCAGCTTTCGCTTCTGTGAGATGTTGGACCACATCGGATCGGCGCACTTCGGGTTCGGGCAGGCTCCATCGCTGTCGGCGTGGACCGAGAGGTTCACGCTGTGATTGCACGTTGGACACAGCCGCCATTCCTCTACGGCGGACAGCTCCATGTTGATCTGCTCGATCTCCACCCTCCGCCGGTTGGCATAGAAGATGTTCTCCGGTGCGAACTCAGATAGCGCAGATTGGGCGGGCCGCTCGTATTTCTCGGCAGGCAGGGAAATGTAGGCTCCGGCATCCTGCGCATCATCCTCGGTGCGTCTGCGCCAGAGCACGGACTTGAGTTCCACACCGGCTTCGGGGAACGCGTAGTTGGGAATCAGCCCGGAATCCGTGAGAGTTTCCAGCAGGTGACGCTTGTTGATCTCCTTGGCCAGGCCAAGAGCCTTTTGCCGCTCTAGCTGGCTGCGTTCGGTCTCCTCCACCACTGCCTCGTCCTGCGGTAGTCTCTTCAGTTCTGCTATCCTCTTCTTGAGGCGTTCGGCGCGTTCCCGATAGCTTTTGCGCTCGCCTGCCAACTCCTCTAGTAGATTGAGCAGCCGGAGGCGTAGCGGATCCTCCTGCTCGGTGCCCTCCATGAACTCCGTCAGCCGCCGGTCCACCCTCTCGTCAAGATCCTTGCCCAGCAGCGACTTGAATCCCGCAAGGAGTTCCACCTCGTTCTCCTGGATGTAGGACAGGAAGATGTAGGGGAAGCGCTTCTGGTCGTTCGCGTCATAGGCGTCGAGCGCCTCCTTGGTTTCCTCCGGCAAGGCCTGATCCGGGATGTCGGTGCCTACCCAGTTGTCGAGACAGAAGGCGAGCAACTGGCGGCGCAGCACCTCCGGAGCCTTGAGGAAGATCCCGGGCGGTGTGACCTCTCCGCTGAGCATCTCCTCGGTGTCCTCGAAGAAATACAGGTCATGTGGGCTGGCACCGTCTGCCAAGGTGGAGGTGAACGCATTGCCGTCGCGGCGGCCGGCACGGCCGATACGCTGGAGGTAGCTTGCCTGGTTCGGCGGCACCGAGCACAGCATCACGGAAGACAGGTCACCAATGTCCACGCCCATCTCCAGGGTAGGTGTGGCCGAGAGAAGATTTTCAAACCATGGCTGCGGCTGCTTGCTCTTGAAGCGCTGCTCCAGAGCCTCGCGCTTGTCCCGTTCCAGCATGCTGGTGTGTTCCGCCGAGAAGATCCGGCGCAGGTCACCCCGGCTGAACTGACGGGCGAACCAATGCTCTCCATCCTGCTTCTCCGTGTAGGTTTCCTGCGGCGCTTGCAGGCACGGCATGCCCAGCAGCTCGTCCGCCACATCCGAGGGGACGGAGAGACCGCGCTTGCCCTGGGTCGAGATGATCCGGGTCACCCGCTTATCGAGAAGGAGTTTTCCTGCGTTGAGGCCGACGATATCCCCATGCTGTCCGTTCACCACCTTGAGCAAGTCCTCCGCTACCAGCGCGTTAATCGCAGCACCATAGATGTCAGCCTCCCCGTTCTTCGGCAGCATCTGGCCAGCGCCCTGACAGATGGCTTCCAGCCAGACCTGGTGGAACGTGCGCCCTTGTGCGGAAGTAAGTCGGTCAAACCCTTGGTTCGGTGCGCCAAGGCAGAGGAACCGCGGCTGCGCGGCGCGTGGGCCGATGCCCGGCATCCACTCCTTGCGTCCACCCGTCCTGGCGAAGGCGAAGACATTCCCATCCTCCATGAAGGTGGCCATCTCCGGGTGTGTGACCGCGCCCCTCATCTTGAGGTGGTTCAGGAAACCCCAGAGCCACTGGAAGATAGATTTCTCATCGAGGTGACGCAGGCCGAACTTCTCCTTCAGCACAGGCAGCACCGCAGTGGCGGCACGGCGCACGGCATCAGCGGGTGGCGATAGCACCGCCTTGCCTATCGTATCGAGGTTCCGTCCGCGTCGGCTCATATAGGTGAACTCCGCGAAGGCCTGCCAGGCCAGGCGCTTGCGCACACGCTCAGGCAGACGGCTGTTCTTGGGCAGTTGACCATCCTTCTGCAAGTGCTCTACCCAGTCTTTCTGCCAGAGCATGTTGGGGCCGATGAACTCGGAGACAAACCTCTGGGGATCCATTGCCAGAGGCGAGCCGGACTGCGACCAGAGATCACGCGCCGCAGCGAGGTAATCATTCCATGCACACACCGGTTGGGCGACCTGATCGATCACCCGGGAGAGCCCTGTCCGCACCGTGTTCAGGTAAGTTCGCGCAGTGAAGAAGCCGGCACGGTGGGCGGCGTCCTGCACGGCGTCGGAAAACGCGATGAGCTTCTTGTCGTCGTTGTAGGGACTAGACCATGTTTGCTCGATCACCACCGATCCAAGGGTGGTGTTGCGGGCACCGAGCAGGATGGAGCTACCGCTGCCGCATGCGGGGCAGGTCGGGTCGTGCCAGGTGCTGGTCGGCCCATTCGCGCGGGTGCTGGTCTTCGTGGCGGTGACCCGGAAGACATCAATGATCTCCTCGCTACCGCAGGTGTGGCAGGTGGTGCCCTCGAAGTTCAGCACCCCGCAGGTCGTGCAGAGGTGTTGAGTCACACCTTGCACCTGCGGTTGGGTCAGCCCTTTGGTGGAGTAGAGCCGCACGATCTCCGGCTGGCTGGAGAACCAGGAGCTATAGATCAGATCGAGATCGCGTGACAGCAGGGATTGTCCCGCCGGCATCCGGCTGAGCCAGCCGCTGCAGTGGCAGTCCGTGCATTGCACCAGCGGTAGATGAAGGCGGCTTTCCTGCGGCCGCACGTCGTTGGCGGAGATCAGCTCGATGTCTGCGGACTGGGTGCGGAGACTGGCCACCATCCGGCGCAGCTCACGCACCCACAGTTGCACGCGCAGTGTCACCAGCGGTTGGCCGTGGGGATCGCGCGCCCAGGCTACCAACGAGAGCAATGCGTCGAGCACGTCGGCGATCACCGGGCGGGCGCTCTCCGGCACAGAACCCTGCAACTTCTGCTGGAGTTCCGCGAGTGGCACGATGCCACCCTTCACAAACTTGATCAGATTGAAGAAAACCAGGTGCTTCTTGAGCAGGACGCCGAGTTGCCTCCGCCACGTAGGATCGTTGACGTCCGTCGGTGCAGTCTCGGTCGGGAAAAACACATGGAACCACGCGGCGATCGCCTTCTCCTGACTGCCGTATTGGCTCGGGGCTAGGATCTCCGCGAAGTCCTGTCGCGGCTGCAAGAGGTGCTCGATGGGACTGCTCCCAAGGAACTCCGACTCGGTCAGACGGTTCTCGGTGATGACGGAATCCGGAGGGAAATCGTAGCCGAAAATCTGCCGGGCGTATTCGCGCAGCAGTGAGGTGTCCGCATTGCCGCCGAGGGTGGCGGAGGTGCCGGCGCAGATCAGGCTTTCCGCTGGGGTCTCCAGGCGCGCCCGCAGGCGGCGGAGCAACAGGGCGAGGTCGGTGCCTTGCGCCCCGTCGAAGGTGTGTAGCTCGTCCACCACGACGTAGCGCAACGTCTCCGGTAAGTTCTTGCTCCACAGCTTCCGGTCTTTCGGCCGGATCAGGAGGTAATCGAGCATCTTGTAGTTGGTCAGCAGGATGTCCGGCGGGTCGTCGCGCATCGTCTGGCGGTCGGTGATCACGCTTGTGGGAATCATCGTGGTTTGACCACGGCCATCCTTCCCGGTGCGGCCTCCGACGAAAAGGCCCACGCGCAGCCCGGCGAAGGCGGGGGTGGTGGCGATGACTTCGGCGAAGCGCCGCGCCTGGTCTGTGGCCAGAGCGTTCATCGGGTAGATGACCAGCGCCTTGATCCCAGCCGTGCCGACGGCTTTCGCACGGATGCAGTGATCCAGCAGAGGGTAGAGGAAGCACTCGGTCTTTCCCGATCCGGTACCCGTTGCCACCAGCGTGGCTGCGGCCTGATGGTCGCTGGCGAGCCGCTGCCACGCGGCCTCCTGATGGACGTAGCCGGGGTGCTCGGTCTCAAATCCCTTGAAGAAAGTTTTGCCCTTGCCTCCCACCCTGAACGGCAGGCCGAGCTGCACGTAAGGCCCCTTCATCCAACGGCTCTCCTGCTCGGCGAACCGCTCCATCACCCCGGCGAACAACGGGTCGGACGGCTCGAAGCCAACGGTGAGGAACTGCTTGAGTCCGGTTTGGACTTCGCGCGCGAGTAGGGATGGTAGCATGGAAAAGGGTGAAGGATGAAGTCAGAAGGATGAAGGTGCTGGCGTATGCAGAAATGGACGGTTTGTGTCCTTTTTTGTATTTTTCAGCACATCGCTCAGTGGGTGAGTTTCGCGTGGATGCACAATAAAGTGGTCGAGTTTATTGTGCATGGTTCGGTTTATCGTGGCTGCCGGGCGGAGTGGCGGGACTCGACAGCCGGCCGGAGGGAGTCGGTCGGTTTGCACATGAGCGGTACATAAGGACGGACGGAAACAGGACGGAGTTGCGCCAGAACACGCCTTCCCGCCGACCAAGGAGCGCCCGGGGCGGGCGGAAGTGCACATGAGCGGCACATAAGAAATGCGGAGTGGGCGGCTGCTTTCGGTGTCCCGGAGTTCGGGCGAGTTAGTATCCGTTGCGACTGGGCCCTCGACTGGGCCCTCGACTGGGCCCTCGACTGGGCCCTCGACTGGGCCCCTGACTCTAGCCCCTGACTCTAGCCCCGACTCTAGCCCCGTCCCTATGCTCGCGGTCATAAGTTTTGCACCACGTTCATAAGTTTTGAACGCGCAACTAATGGGCGAACGGGGCTTAGGGCTGATGAAGGTTTGAGCGCTGGTATTGGGGATTCCCCATAAGTTTTGGACATGAACCATAAAGGTGTCCGGATTCAGGCGATTTGGGGTAGGCTTCAGATGATTTGGGACATTTTGACGCGCTTTGCTGGTGGGTGAATGATGCTCGCGCTCATAACTTATGCTCGCCGAGCAAAAGTCAGCGGGCACGTTTTTTGGTGAATCCCCAAAGTTCATGGTGATTCTCCATTCTTTGGAGGTGTCTTTGTGTGCCACACGGAACTCCGCTTTGTGCCGGACATGGCCACCAAACCTTCCTCGGTGAGGTTGCGCATGAGCCACTTGACCTGCTCACGGCTCATTTGCGTGATTTCCCGGATTTGAGCGTTTGAGAGAGGACCATGCTCTAGGGCGGAGAGAACGCGGCCTTTGGCATTCTCGCGGGTGAGGCGGCTGTCCACGTGGTAGGCGAGGGTTTCTCCGAGTTCCTCACAGGCTTGGCGGCTGAGCCGGTGGTAGCGGCCACGACCGGCGGGGCCGCCGGATTCCAGCAAGCGGTCGCGGGATGCGAGGCGGGCGAGGATCTCGCGGGTGCTGTCGAGCGGACGTTGGCAGATTCTGGCCGCCTCAGTGGTGCTGACCTCCCGGTGGCGGGTGAGGTAGTGGACGATGAGGAGGTCATCGACGGTGAGATCCGGGTGCTGCCGGATCAACTTGATGAATTCAGGGGTGGCCTCCTGACCTTTGATGGTGACCGTGACGGTCTGGCCCGTGGTGGAGTAAACGGGCGGCTCCTTACCCTCCGAGAGCAGATCGCGGAAGGCGCGGGGAACGCCGAGGTTGGCTGCATTGGCGAGGCGCACCTTGGCCAGCGCACCGAAAAGCGCCGGGTAGCGCGGCGTGGACGGGTGATGGAGGATGTTTTCCGGCGTGATGTCGGCCGGGAAGGCACCCGGATTGCTGAGTTCGATACGATCACGGAATTGCTTGAGGACAACTCCACCGGGCACCTCGAAGTCACGATGCGCCAGCGCGTTGACCAGCAACTCGCGCAGGGCGATCTGCGGGTAGCGGGGAAACTCGGCATGGACGAGGTCGCCCTTGATCGTGACGATGGGGTTATCGGTGGCCACCAGTTCGCGAAGCCGGCGGAGCGAGACAGTCATGCAGTCGCTGCCGCGCTCGGCCTGCTCGTAGTCGGTATCGCCCTTCATGCGGAAGAAGCTCCACTGGGCATGTGGGAGAAGTGCCCGGATAGCATCGGAGTGGCCAACTAGCAGAAGGCCGGCGGTAAGGAGGTGGTCATCGGCATTGAGCAGACCCAGGGCGCGGAGGAGGTCGGGATCGGCGAGGGTCGTCAGGTCGCGCGGGGCACCGGCTTCGATCATGAGTTCCCGCAATGCCTCCATCCCGGCAGGCCGGACGAGGTCAGACCACGAACCGGTCACCGCTTGTGCGGTGATTTCGCCACCGGCCTCCCGGCGGATCGCATCGAGTTCGGGCAAGGTCATCCCACGCAGCCCTTCATCGAGCCGGATGAGGTATTTTCCGTCCTGAGTGTGGAAAACCATGCCCCGGGGGCGCGGAGGGACTCGCATGGCGAGAACGGGTCCGTCCGGGTGCTCCACTCGCAGGAAATCGACGCGGATGCGTGCGGCATCATAAATGCTGGTGCGAATCCGTTGGATGTCATCCTCTGACGGCCAGGGAAATGGATGCACCCGGCGCGGCGGGCGGTCGCTAACGCCCGTGAGCAGCCAACCGCCTCCGGAATTACCCAGTCCGACCGCATACTCGGCAAACTCGCGGCGACTGAGCAGGGACTGCTTAAATTCCACCTGCTCGCCCTCGCGGCCGGCGATGATGTTGATGAGCTCTTCCACAGTCATGGCTGTTTCCTCCCTTCAAAAAACTTCCACGCGATCTTGTAATCTTCCTCGCGACTGGCGAGGGCGAAGGGGGCGGTGTAGCGGCGCTCGACCTTGCGGGGGCCGCCGGGGAGGGTGTCGTCGGTAACTGTGGTGGTGGCGACAGAGCCGGGGGGGAGGTGGCCGGATTCCTGGAGCTGGCGGAGTTCTTCCCAACCTTGGATCGGGCGCGGGATTTTTCCTAGGCCGTCGGGCAGGGTGAGGGTGATCTCGGGGTCTTTCTTGCCGCGCTTGCGGGGGAGGCCGACGCCGACGAGGCCCTTGCTGTTGGTGAAGACGATGCGGCCGTGCTGGTCATACCAGGTGTCGCGCTCGTATTGCTGCATCACTGGGAACTGGACGCGGTAGATGAGTTGCAGCTCTTCGAGGGTGAGGCCGAGTTCCTGCGCCACCAACACGTCGATCTCCACCAGCGCCATGCGCCGGGCGTAGTCGCTGCGCAACGCGCAATGCCGCTGCCACTCGGGCGTGAGGTCGCGGAAGAAGTGCTGCGGCAGGCGCGGGTTTTCGGGCTGCGACCAGGTTTCTTCGGTGAAGGCGGGGGTGAAGAGTTCCTGCCAGAGCGGGGCGTAGTGGGTGGTCAAGCAGTTGAGGGCGAGGGTGCGGACGGCAGCATCGGGTTTGAGCGATTCGGGAATCGGCAGTTGGTCGACAAGGGATTTGTTGGCGTGCCCCATGCCGGTGGTTTTGACTCGAAAATCGAGAGGGACCGACTGACTCCATCCAAGAAAAGCAATCATTGACTTGGGATCAATGAAGGCATGCCCCAAAATGGTGTTGATCCACGCCACTCCCGGTGGAACCAACGTGGTGCTCAGCGAGCGTTCCGATGCTGGTCCGATCATCTCCCGATTGATGACCCGAAAATTCTCCGTCACTGGCTTGCCCATGATCTCTCCGTCTCTGATCCAAGAGACGCGAGGGGTGCGGCGGAGGTATTCGACGCGGTCCTCCATAGGGCGGTAATTAGTGCGGGGCAGGTAGTCGTCTGGGAGAGCTTCGAGGTCGAGGGGTGAGTAGTGACCGTTGGCGTTACAAATAGCGTGAGGAGTTTTGTTGAATGGGTTGCCAAGATAAAAATGCGGTCCCGAGAGGACCCACTCATCCGTCGAGGTCGCGAAGGGCGCGCTCCGGTCGGCGTTGCGTACAATAGTGCCAGTGATTTGTGCATTGGTTTCGTCAAACATGACGGTTGAAACATAGTCCTCTCCGAGGTCGCCGAGGCGGTGGGGGTAATCAGCCAGCTTTCGCAAGGCAGAGGAGAGTTTGCCGGCGTGAAGGGCGGGCAGCCGAGCACGTAAGGAGGCGGTGCCTGGCGCGTCATAGAGCTGGGCGAAAACGCTCAGTTGCGGTTCATCCACGTGCACGATTCGGTCGGCGTGGCCGGTGGTGTTCCATTTGCCTTTTTCGTCCTTGTAGCCGCCGACGGTGTCGCTGCCATCGTGAGTGAAACAGGCGTCCACCGTGGCGGGGGAAAAGAGGTTGGCGATTTGGTCGAAGCCGGGTGCCTCGCGGATTGATCCATAAATGTTAATGCTGTATTTGGTGTGGTGATCCACCTCGGCGAACAACTGGAGTTCATTGACGAACTGGAAATGTGCCCGCAGTCGCCGATAAACACCCTCCCGCAGGCCACCGCCTTTGGGATCATCATACGGTCCTTCAGGGTGGAGATAGCCGGCGACGCCGGTTTTCCCAGTGAGCATCCAGCCGAGAGGCAGGAAGCATTTGTAGAGATTGGTCTGCATCCCCTTGAGCAGCGGATAGTTCTGGAAAGCATTGAGGAAGTTCTGTGTCGCTTCCGCCTGCTCCAATTCCGCCGTCCAGGCATCCTGTAAGCCCTTGAACTGGGCGAATGCTTCGGCTCGGAGTCTAGCGATTTCGGTGGCGTTCAGGCTGCGAATGGCAAAGAGCGGGTTCACTTCGCCGAGGACCCCAGACTCTTCCCAAGAGATCTTGAGCCATGGCGGATTTCCCAACACCAGATCGAAGCCTCCGCGTGAGGCGAAGATGTCGGCGAAGGCGAGTTCCCAATGGAAGAAGCGGTGGCGGGCGGCGGACTTTTCGACGGTGGCGATGCGCGGGAAGTTCTGGCGCAGGCGGCTGATGCGGAGCTGGCCGTAGCGGTCGTGGAGACGTAAGGATGAAGGTTGAGGGATGAGGGATGAAGGGAAGAGCTCCGCGTTCCCCGGCACGTCGAGAAGGTGGGGTTGGTTTTTTTCACCTGATGCGACTGGCGTGGCCGGGGCATCGAGCGACATCTCTTTTTGGAGCGCGACCTCGACGATGTTGCCCTCCAGAATGGCACCGATTTCCATCCACCATTGCTCGCGGCTGGGGAGGGCGGCGCTCTGGGTGATGGGCCAGAACCAGAGGGAGCACCAGTAATCCATAACCAACTTCAGGCGGCGGTAGGGCGTGGCGAGGTCGTCGTCCTGATTTAGCAGGTGCTTGGTGCGGATTTCCTCCTTTTCCGCGCGGGACAGGCGGGTTTCCTCGGTCTCATTGGCGGGCCAGATGGCGAGTGGGTCTTCGGTTTTTTGGCGGTCCTCGGCCATGAGCTTGGCGTGCTCGGCCCACAGGGCGTCGATGGCGGTGGAGAGCTGGCGCAGGCGCATCACCTCGTGTTCTTCCAGCGGCTGGGTGAAGTCCTTGCGCCAGGCCTTGAGCCGCTCGAAGTCGTCCGGGTAGAGCTGGTTGGCCACGGATTTCTTGCCGCTGCTGTAATCCGCCATGCCGGGGTCCGGCAGGAGGAAGTGATAGATCTCGTTTTCGCCGCGAACGGGGTTGAGGGGATCGAGCCGCTTGGGGGCGGTGTTGTGCCAGCGCTTGTCGGCTTTTTTCTCCCTCAGGAGGGCGGCCGGATAGACCTCGCGGCGGGAGCCGATGAGGCTGTTGCCGGTGAATAGCTGGTAGCCGAACCACGGGACGCGCGCGGGCCGGGGCGGTTTGCCCTCCTCGGTGGGCTCGCCGTAGATGGCATTGAGCCAGAGGCTGACCTCCGCCAGCTCGGTGGCGATGGGGTTGAGGTCCACGCCGAAGGCATTGCGGTCGGCGATGAACATGCGGACCTTCTGCAGCTCGGTGGCGTATTGCTCGTGCGGGATGCGGATTTTCAACTCGGCCTGCTTGCGCTCCAGGTATGCCTCGGCGAGCTGGTTGACGGCTTCGTTGATGAACGCGGCGCTGCCCATGGCGGGCTCGCAGATGGTGATGAGCAGGATTTCATCGGCGGTCTTGTCCTTGAGCAGCTCCTTGAGCGCGTATTTCACCAGGCAGCGGGTGAGCACCTGCGGGGTGTAGTAGCTGGCGCTCTTCTGGCGGTCGCGACCGGCGAGGCGGTAGATGAAAGTGTCGCGCGGGTATTTCCGCATGGCGCGGCGGCCATCGTCGTCGAGGTCGTGAACGATCTCGGTGGGCTTGTATTCCTTGATGCGGCTGGCGGGGACGAACCAGGCGTTTTCCATGACGTCCCCGCCGGTGGCAACTTCGGAGAGATCGGTCTGGTCGGAGTCATCGGACGAGTCTTCGTCGTCGTCCTCGTCGGTGGTGGCGGCTTTGGCTTTTTTCTTGGGCTCGGGTTTTACCTCGTAGAGGTCTTCCGGGGCGAAGAAGCCGCGGTAGGAGAGCAGCGCCTCATAGACGGCACCGAGCTGGTTGATGGAGAGGAGCTGGTAGCTGACGCGGCCTTTGCGTTTCCCCCGGCTGAGCGACATGCCTTTGATGATTTCCTGCCAGATGTGGTTCGGGAAGACGACGAGATTGAGCAGCGGGGTGGCGTCCACGTCGAACAGGCGGCTGTCGAGCGGGGCGAGGCTGAAAACTTCCTTGAGGCTGCCGGTGGTGAGGGTCTGCTCGGCGCTGGCTCCGCAGCCCTGGCGCACGAGGAGGAAGAGCTGGCGCAGGGTGGCATCGAAGTAGCGGCCGTTGCGCGCCTCAGTGGTGTGGAGCGTGACCATTTCCAGATCGCGCAGGGATTCGAGGCTGTAGCCCTTGGCGTAGATGTCGCTTTTCTGGATGGGCACGTAGCCAAGCTCCGGGCGGGCCTCGATGTAGAAGAGGAACATCAGGCGATAGACCATGCGCAGGCACTCGATGCTGAGGTCGGCCGGGTCCACGGCGTCCTTGCCGGAGTAGAAGCCCTGCTTGCCGGCCATGGCCTTGGCGCGGAGTTGGGTGACGGCCTCGTTGCCGAGTAGCTCGATGGCGGACTGGAGCGCGTATTTGAGATCCTCACTGACACCGAAGGCGTGCTTGTGGGCATTGGCGTCGAGGTTCTCCAGCAGGCTCTCGCCGGCGGCGGGGACGAGGCTGTCGCGGTGCAACAAGGCGGCGGCGGCCTGGAGGGTGTGGGCGTCCTTGCGGTCGAGTATTTCCGTCCAGTCGAAGCGCAGGAGGCGGTTGTTCGGCCACTTGTAGCGGTCCAGCAGCAGCCACTCGGTGAGCCCGGCGACGATGGTGTAGCGCGGCGGGTGATCGGCACCGAAGAGGGCGTCGGAGAGAATGTCCGACCACGTGGACTTGGCGAACGCGGGCGGGACCGGAAGACCGTCGTAATGGACGCGGGTCAGGTGGTGTTCCAGCACGTCGGCCTCCTCGTCGGCGTCGGGATCGAAGGCAGGAATAAAGAGTAGCCGCGGGGCCTGGCCTTCGTCGCCGAGCACGCTCCATGCCGGCACGGGCATGCCGGCGTGCAGTTCGATCTGGCGGGGATTGAGCCGGTAGCCGAGGGCTTCCATCAGCGGTTGGTGCAGGGCGGCGTGGGCGCGGAGGCGTTCGGCGGGGTCCTTGAGGCGGGCGAGGGCCGAGATGGCGGCGAACCATTTTCCACCGAGTCCGCCCAAGCGGCGGTGCGGTGCGCGGGCGGTGGCTTTTTCCTCTGGGGTGGCAGCGACTTCCTCGGCGGCGTTCCATTGCTCGATGAGGGTCTTGATGTCGCCCTGGAACACTTCGGCAAGGTAGTGGTGGCCGTAAAATTCGTTTTCGTTGGTGATGCCAACAAAGGTCTGGACGGTAGTATCAAGCATGAAGGTTGAAGGATGAGGGATGAAGGGAAGAGCCAGACAAAGTATGAAATTTTAGAGGCTTTTTGCCTTTTTTGAGATGGTGGTGAAGATGGCGAGGAGCTGGTTGGTTTCGTCCTGAAGGGCGGAGAGTTTTGAGGCAGAGACAATCTCCGCGCGGACGAGTAGTTCGAGCCAGTAGGCGGTCTCGTCGAGTTCCTTGAGGCAGTCGCCGATCTTGGCGATAAATTCGGCAGTGGAGCGGGCGCGTTGTGCCTCGCGGTAGTTCGCGCCGACCGATGTACCGGAACGCAGCACCTGCTTGCCCAAGACACGCGCCTCCTCGGTCTTTGGCAGCGCCACAAACATTTTCACGACGCGCAACCCGAACACCGTCGTCCGCTCCACCAGGTCATTCTTTTCTTCATCCTTCATAATTCATACTTCAGCCTTTGGTCGCCGCTGCGAGCACTTGAATGAAGGGCTCGGGCTCAGTGGTCATGGTGTCGCGGACCCAATCACGGTATTCGTCGAAAACCTTGCGGATGTGCTGGGTGCGCTGCTCGCGTTGGCCGCGCTTGAGGTTCTCCGCGAGTTGGGATTTTTCGAAGCGGAGTTCCAGTTGCTCCTCCTGCTGGCCTTGGAGACGCGCCAGATCGGCGAGGGTGGTTTCCAAGCGCGCGTCCATGTCGGTGGCGAAGGTTTTCTGGCGCGCCACCATGAAGCGGCGCATGGCGGTGACGGCAGCGGGGAGGTTTTTTTGGAGGGAGGTGGTGTCGATGGCTACGCCACTGTTGGGCAACTGGCCGGCGGAGAGTTTGGTGCGGGTGGCGAAGTCCGGGAAGGCTTCGAGTTCCCAATTTCCCTCGCGCTGTACGGCGACGCGCCATTCGATGAGCAGTGGCTGGCCTTTGCGGTTCGGGATGAGGCTGAGCATGATGAACGCCTGCTCGCCATCCGCCAGATGCGGCAGGCGGACGACCGGCGCACGATGTCGGCCGAAGGCGGTGAGCACACGCTCGGTGAGCCACTCCATGATGGGGTGTTGCGGCCAGAGGTAGTGTAGGGCTGGCCAGGATTCCTCCTCGCGCTTGGCTTGGCGTGCACGCTCGATGGCCTCCGCCATGGCCAGACTGCTGGCGGTGAGGGTGTAGCGGTGGTCCTTGTTCCGCGCTTCGGCGGGCATGCCGAATTTCAAGCGGTCCTGGAGGTCGGCGGGCGCGGTGAGGGTGACGGTGCGGTGCAGGTCATCGACCGAGAACTGGGCGATGGGATTCGGGATGGAGAGCTGCTGGAGGGCGGTCTTGGCGAAGGCGTAGTCGCTATCCGAGCGATCATCGCCGAACAGGGAGGGCGGCTCGTCAATGAAGCTGGTGCTGGGAGGCTGCGGCTCCTTCTGATTTTCGCTATCGCCACTGGCGAAGAGAGACATCAGCCACTCGCCGGCATCGTCATCGTCATCTGCGGGAGGCTCCTCGGCGCGGGCGGCGTTTTCATCGAGTTCCTGCTCGAAGGCCTCCGGGGCGACGTGGGCGGCCATGGCTTCCTCGACCTTGGCGACTTCCTTATCCGGGTCGTAAACGTGAAGGAAGGAGGCGGGGTCGCCGAGGTTCTTGTTGGCCTGCTCGTCCTTGGTCTGGAGGATTTCGAGGATGCGGAGGTCGCCCTTGATGCGCTCGACTTGGGTCTCGGTGAACAAGTAGGTGATGCGCGGTTGGTGGCGCTGGCCGTAGCGGTCCACCCGGCCGTTGCGCTGCTGGAAGACCATGAGCGACCAGGGTAGGTCGAAGTGGACGAGGCGGTGGCAGAAGTAGTGGAGGTTCAGACCCTCCGAGGCGACGTCCGAACAAAGCAGCACGCGCATGGCGTCGTCCTTCCGGCCGAAGCGCTCCACGATGTCCTGTTGCTCGGTGTCCGACATGCCGCCGTGCAGGATCTGGAACTGGTCGGCTTTCATGCCGAGTGTGGCGGGCAGCGTGGCGAGCAGCCATTCGAGGGTCTCGATGCGTTCGGAGAAGACGACGAGGCGGTCGGCGGGATCGGAGGGTTTCCAGCCGTAGGTGGCATCCCGCAGCTGGGTGACCAGCCGCTGGAACTTGGAGAAGCTGGCGGCGTCGATTTTCTCCAGCGCCTCGGCGAAGACTTGGAGGGCGGTGATTTCAGCGGACTCCTCCGGATTCGGGCCGTCGTCTTTCCCCTCCAACAGGCGGATCCGCTGCCGGGTGGACTTCAAGGCCGCGGCCGGGCTGGAAAAGATCGACTTCTGCATGCCGACGCGCTGGAGTTCCTGATGGCGACCTCCCTGGCGGCGGCCCTTCTGGGTGAAGGGGATGGCGAGCAGCGCCTCGTAGGCAGCTTCCTCTTCCGGGCTGGCGTCCTGCCGCAACTGCTCGGTGATCCGTTCCTGGAACTCCTCGGCGACCTGGTCGCGGATGTCCTTCTTGAACCGACGGATGACGAGTCCCTTGTCCTGGAAGTCACCCGGGGTGTAATCATCCGGGTCGCTGATGGCTGTCGGATCCAAGAGGCCCATCAGCGAGGCGAAGCTCCGGGCGGAGCCGTCGTGCGGCGTGGCGGAGAGCAGCATCAGGGTGTCCGACCGGGATGACAGCATGCGCGCCAGGCGCGCACGGCGGGACAGGCCGGACTCGCCGGCGCGGGCGGCGACGTTGTGGCACTCGTCGATGATGATGATGTCCCACCAGGCGTTCTCCAGGTAGTTCCGGTATTCGAGGTTGTTCTTGAGCGTGTCGATCGAGATGATCGTACGGTCGTAGTAGTTGAACGGGTTGTGGTTGCTCGGGATCTGGTTGCGAACCCGCTGGAGCCCCACGGAGTCCAACCGGACCAAGGGAATGGAGAAGCGGCTCCAGAACTCCTTCTGGAACTGGGTGAGCATGCTCTTGAGCGTGATGACCAGGATCCGCTGGCCGCGCCCGCGCTGGATCAGCTCGGAGGCGAGGATGCCGGCCTCCAAGGTTTTCCCGAGACCCACGGCGTCCGCGATCAGGATGCGTTGCCGGGGCTGGCGCAGCGCTTGGAGCGCCGGGTCGAGCTGGTAGGGTGTGAGGTTCATCACGCCCCGGTGGCCGAGGTGGATGCGGTCGTCGTTCGGCGTGCTCTGGCGGAGCTTCGCCTCCAGGTAGAGGAAAGTGCTGTTGAATTGGGAGCTGGAATCCGCCACGAGCTCCGTCTTCGACGGGTCGAGCACGGTGATCCGCTCTTCGCCCTCCAGCTTGGTGAGGAACAGGGAGGAGCGCCCGCGCACCAGGTCGGACACGCCGTCGCAATTCAGCAGGTAGCCGCCGTCAGAAGAGGGATCAACACGGCGGACCAGCCATTCCTCGTCACGAACAACAACACGGGCACCGGGGGCGAAGGAGAGCATAATGAATTATCGAGGTTTTTCTAATGGATTTCAGCAGGTGAGGCGAAGATGTGACGGGCGGCAACATCCTAACGTCCTCTTTAAATCCTGCCCCAGGCCAAGGTGAAGCCTCAATCGAAAATATGGCAGGCCTTGGTAGATTCTCTTACGGGCCGCCGTTAACGTCCCGAGTTGGAGTCCGCGAAAAGAAGGGAGCGGGCCGAAGTCGCCCCGGAGCAGGTCGGCGACGGCCCAGGTTTCATTGGCGGTGGAGGAGAAGTTCGGCGGCATGGTGGCGATGGGCCGCATGCTGAGGGAAATCTGATGGGAGGTCCACCCCAGAACGAGCAAAAGGTGGGGGAGCTTCGGGAGAGTCATCCGGATTGGTGGGTGCCGGGGCTCCGGACACAGTTCGCCCGTCTCCGGGCCAAACTGTGTTTTCGGAAAAGCATCCGTAATTGGAGCCGGCCGAGGACATTAACACACCCGTGATAGCGGGCTCTGGAACCTACCCCGAGGACTGTGGCGGTATGGCGGGCTTCGACGGTTCCAGGGTTCACACTGATTACCGATGGCTGCAACTAGCTTCAGGCCATCGAACCTTCCCCTGCCTGCCGTCGTCCGTCTCAGCGGTGCTCGGGTCGGGCTGTTTCGGCGATATGTTTCCCGGCCGTCGGGATTTTCCACCGCAACCGGAGAAGGCTGGGTGGAGAGTCATCCGGTCTCCATGGTGGAGGCGAATTGCCGGGGATTTACCTCAACCCGCAGATTCGCGGGAGTGGTGGGATTCAAATTTCCGGAAATGCCGCTTATCCTGCCGTTTGTGCTTGCGGAATATGATGAACATCGATTCTATCAATCCGTCCGGAGAGATCCGGTCCGGGGCGTTAGAACTCCGTGTTAAGCGGCAGGCGTTGCCGTAACAGCGCCGCCTCCAGACCCGAAAGGGTCGGGGAGGCGGTGGCGCATGTCCAGGTCACCTCCACGGGGGCGACTAAAGGCCCCCGCGCTCGTCTTAACACGGGTTCTAAACTCCCCGGCCACCCTGAGAGATCGGGGTGGCTGGTTTTGTTTCAGGCACCAACCAAGAATCCGATGAAAAGACCTAATCCTCCAACGGCGAAAGCACGCGCCACGCGCTGTGCGATGAGTGCAGCACTCCTTCTCTCCGTAATCCAAGCCATCGGCGCGCCGGGAGACATCGACAGCAGCTTCGGAACCAACGGTGTTTCCATCGTGCGAATGGACTACTCGTCAAGCACAGGACAACGTTATGACAGGATCGAGGCACTGCTCGTCCAGCCAGACGGGAAGATTGTGGCTGTCGGAAGCGCGCTTGGCTACAATGACTATCGTTCGTCTGCGATAGCACGATTCAATCCTGATGGCAGTCTTGATCTTGGGTTTTCCGATGATGGAAAGTCGAGTTCGGGTATGACGGAGTCACTTGCAGCAGCGCTCCAAACTGACGGCAAGATTGTTTTAGCTGGCTATAGCAGCAGCATTTACGGAAATGAACAATCGATCAAAGTATCACGGTTGAATTCGGACGGAACACTTGACACTTCTTTTTCGGGCACTGGCAATGTGACATTAAATCGGAAAATCTATGCCAGTGGAGAGAGGGCATATGGGATCGGAATCCAGCCCGGAGGCAAAATCATCGTTGTTGGAATATCAAACGATGGGTCCTTTCCATACTCAGCAATTGCCCGCCTCAACACAGATGGCACACTCGATGACACTTTCCGAGGAGCCGGGAAGTTTCATGAATACAACCGCAACCCACAGGCGATGCACATGTTGCCTGACGGGCGTTTCCTTGTCGCTGGAAGTTACGCGCCAGACTATCAAGAGTCCAGGCATTGGGTGGCAAGGTATGGCGTGGATGGAGCGCTTGAGGGCGAGACAATCACGGCCACCGCCCCAAATCGCGGGCCTGGAACGGCCCAGGATTATGGCTCGATTGCCCAAAGCGTGGCGGCGGCCCCTGATGGCACCATTTGGACATCTGGTGTCGGCATCGGCGGAGAGAGCAACGTGCTGGTTCGATATGCGTCCAGCCTAGGATCAGGCACGGTCACCGCCCTTCCCCTGGAACTAGGCGCACGGCTCGCGGTGCAACCGAACGGCAAGCTCCTGAGTCTTGGTGGGACTTCTTCCAATGCGCTAGCCCGCTACGATTTGACACCGCAACTCGACTTTGGGTTCTCGGGTGACGGGATTACCGAGCAACTTGGGGCCTTTGGCATCAATGACCCAAGGGGCGTTACTTGTCAGGGCAATGGAGGTGTTTTCATCGGTGGGGTTTCTGGTTTGGGCTATTTCGCCGTGGCGCGCTTCCTGACCGACGGCAATTCTCCGTCCAACGTGACGCTCGCTCCAGCCGAGGTTGCAGAGAATCTTCCAGCCGGCACGTTGGTCGGCACGGTCTCCGCACAAGATCCCGATCCAGGGGACGCGCTGCAATTCGTCTTGGCGGGCGGCGTGGGCGACACACACAACGCCCAGTTTTCCATTGTGGGCAATCAGGTGTTGACCGTGACTCCGCTCAACTTTGAGGAAGACGCAACCCGCAGTATTCGGGTGCGGGTAACCGACTCAACACAAAGCGTCGTTGAGACCCCAGTCACGATTACCCTGCTGGACGATCTTTCAGAGGACATCGACGGCGACAAACTGACGCAAGCGGTGGAGAAGCAATACGGATCAAGCGATTTCTCCACGGATTCTGATGGTGACGGCCTGGGAGATTACGACGAGGTGCGTGTTTACGGCTCGTCTCCGGCCCATGACGATTCCGACAGTGACGGCGTTCTTGATGATGATGAGCTGACCTTGGGCACGGGCATCACCAACCCGGACAGCGATGGTGACGGCCTCAAGGATGGCGACGAGATAGCACGCGGCGCAGGTCCGCTAGACCCCGACACCGACGATGACGGATTCCTCGACGGCTACGAAGTCCAGACCGGGAAGTCCCCCACCGATCCTGCCGACAAGCCGGCACTGGTGGCGGAGGTTCGGACTGCCATCGAGTTCTCCTTCCCCACGGCCATCGGGAAAACGTATCGGATCGAAGCATCGCCTGACATGACAGCATGGGCCGCCATTGAGGAAAACATTGTCGGTAGCGGCACTGCCGTCACTCGCTTCTACACCACTCGCAACCTGCCGAAGCGCTTCCTGCGTGTCGAGGAGCAAGCCGGGCAATAACTCCAAGCCGCACAAGTCATGAACTCACTCAAATGGTTCGTCTTTCTTCCGCTTGCTGCGCTGTTGATAGCACTGGCCCAGCTTGTGACCGGCATGATTGTTCAGAATACTCCCTGGTGGCTCGGGCTACCGCTGGTTTTTTTCTTCGGGGTGATCGTGGCCATGGCGGGTATGCTTCCGCTGAAAATGGTTAGTGACCCGAAGATCGCCGCAACTGTACTGATCACCCTTTTTGTTCTATTCGAGGGAATCTCACTCATGGGCATCGCTTCCTCACTTCCGACCAAGGGACTCGTAGGGCGCATTCTCGTGGATATTCAGATTCTCGCGGGAGCATTTGCAGGGGCGCGGCGGGACGGGACAGAAGCAATCAGAAAGCCTTCAACTTGTTTTTGATAAACTAGCGGAGAAATATGACTAAATTAGTTCGATACATAGACAAACCAATATTAGGTTGCTGGGCGAGAATTAACATGGAAAGTGGCGAGCTTTGCTACATCTCAATAACAATGACAGGTTTGACGATTAAAGAGTCGGACCTTGGGTTTTTCGGTAAAACGGTTTTAAGAATAAATAGTAGCGATCTCGCTTGGCTTACTAGGTCGCTTTATGAAGTCCAAGACGACGATCTTACCCCGCCCGATATAACTAATCCCGTTCTCAAAGTAATCACCAACAAGGTGCTCCACCTCAAGTCACTTGGCGATATTGCCGAGATATTCGGCGCTTGGGATTCGCGCAATCGCAGCTGACGCAAACGGCAAATTGACCGCTTCATGAACCTTCCATCCGGCACCTGGCACAGCCCGTTTTCGAATTGCAGCCTCAACGCCGAGGATCTGGTACGGGAAATGGCGCTGAACGCGGTTTCCAAGAGCCTGATGGTGGGCTTGCTCAGCGACGAGGCGGCGGAGGTCGAGATGAGGCCGGATGCGATCGTTATTCACGCGCCCGTTATCGGCTTTCGCGGCGTGATGCCCTTTCCGCCCGAGCTGAAGGACTACGTTCAGAGCGAGTGGCTGCTCTGGTTCAACGTGTTTCTGGACGAATACGGGATCTGCGGCGCGCTGGACGACCTGCTGCCGCGCAAGATCCCTGACGGCGAGAAGATCGGGAAGCTGTTCCGTCACTTCCGGGTGATGCAGTCGTTGTTTCAATATGCCTCGCAGCGGGCTTGGCCGCAGGACCGGATTCTGGGCATCCACGGCGCGGAGTCGCCGGAGATCTTCGGGCGTTTGCAGTCGGCCGGGATCAGCTACCTGCTGGTGTGGCGGGAGGAACACATCCGCGAGGCGGCAGAGGCCGGCCGGGAGGTGACCGAGGAGATGCTGGTGGATTGCTTCAGCAGCGGCTGCCTGAAGGCGCTCAGCATGGACGAAGCCGAGACCCTAGCCCGCGACGCCTTCGCCCGCCAGTCCGAGAGCACCCGCCGGATCTTCCGCCTCACCCGCGCCTGGTGCGTGGACTCATGGTCATCGAACCATCCGCGGTTCCGGTGAGATCAAGCGACGAACTTTCCTGCTTTTAACGAAATAGGATAATGCGAGACGAGTCGTTCAAGCGGCCTGCAAAAGGCGCTGCCATGTCAGCAAGCATCGCCGCGGCGAACGTATCGGGCAGACTATTGGCCGTCCAGATCGTCGGCAGCGCGTGGCAATACCTGTGATCGATCAGCGCGAAAAACTCGGCGGAGACGGCTGGCGTCATCCGCCCTTTTCCCAGATCGTCGATCAGCAGCAGGCGGGCATCCCGCAGTCGGGCAAGATCAGCGCGAGCTTCGTCCTTCGTCTGGAATGACGAGGCGGTCAATTGACCCACGAGTTCGGAAATTTCATATGCGGCGACGAATTGGAACGACGGTTCCCTCTCCATCGCAGTTGCCATGCGTTCGATTTCCGCTGCTGCGAGCAGATAGGCGATTCGGCTCTTGCAGGTGCCCGTTTCACCCACCAGGCCCAGCCACGGCTTTTCGGCGTTTGGACTCCAGCCGTTCACCTTCTGCCATCCCTTGAGGTTGAATTTCTGGTGGCTGGTGTCCGTAGCGCAAAAGATGGCCGGTGTCGCATGGTGAGCGGATTCCCGAGCGCGGCGGGAGATTTCGTCAATCTTTCTCTGGCGCACAACCGCTTCCCTCTTGGCCTCAATCCGAGTTTCGCACTCGGTACAATGGTTGGGGCGGAGAAATTGGAACTCCCATTCATCACACGGCGTCCACTCGAAATTCACGCCGCACTCGCAAGTGATGGTTTCCGTTGTCATGCCTCTTCGATGGTTGCGGCTCTTCGTCCGGTATTGACTGGAGCAGACTGCTTTGCCTTGTTGTCATGGCTCTTAACCTGCCCCCTGTAGCCGCTTTGGCTGAAGCACCTTCCTTGGGGAACCTTATTTGGAGAACCTTCCCGGCTATCACTTTGCGCCGATTGATGGCTATCCATTTGCGCCGATTGGAGTATCTGATTTGCGCCGATTGGAGCGGTATCTATCGGTGCTTTATTTGCGCCGATAGACGAGACGAGAATTTGGTAGCGATTCGATCCTGCAAAGGATTTCCCGACACGCCGAATGAGGCCCTTGACCTCCAGACTGCTAATAGTCGTCCAGACGGTGTTTCTGGCCATGCGGCAGTCCCGTGCGATGCTGTCGGCCCGTGGCCATGCAATGCCCGTCTTGTTGTCGGCACGGCGGCACAGGTGGCAGTAAAGACGGAACTCTGCTTGCGATAGGCCGGCATCGTCGAGCCATGCCGGAATAAATGGTCCGTCTCTCATGGCTCATATGGGTGGTTCTTCGCCTCGATGGCTCCCAACCGTCGGAGCAGGTCGTCTGGATCAGTTCCGAGCAATTCCGCGCCGGTTCGCTCGCCAAGGTCAGGCTGCGGCTGGCGCAGAAACATCCGCATCCCACCCTCGCCCATATGGGCGATCAGAAGGCGAAGGCAGCGGGCGCGGGTGCGCTCATCGTCATGCCGGTAGTCCCGCCGGCCTTGGTGGTCGGATGGATTCATGGCTGGATGGCGTTGATGCGAAAGCGGCGTTCGAGGGCTCTACGGGCTTCATCTGGATCGATGAAGACCCTTTTTCCGATTTTGAATTTTGGCACGTAGCCTCGGGCTAGCCACTCGTTGAATGTACGCATTCCCGGACGGGAATCGGCATGTGGAAACAAGATCTCAAGGCAGCGTTCCTTGCCGACCAGTTGCGGTGATTGATTGGTATTTGCTTGCATCAGCGGCACTTTGCCACCGAACGCGCCGGGATGTTTTCCGGTTTCGGTCTAGGAAATCGGAATTTTCGGAGGGACTTCAGTCGCGACGTGCAAGAGCCACCCATTCCGGCTCAAGGAGCTTTGCCGGAGGCGACGATTTGGGCTTCTGGTTACCTGTTTTCCGCGCAAGCCTGGCAAGTCGCGTTATCTCCATTTCATCCCTTCGTATGCTGCGTGGGCTGGCATATTCCAAGAGCAGGAAATTGAATGCGTCGCACCATGTCTCTTTGCGGCTTGAAATCCCGTCTCCCAGATCAAGGATGAAACTCTTCAATTCCTCGCGGCTCGGTGGTCTGCCAAGTTTTGCTGCAAGATGGCCATGCCAGGTGAAGATTCTGAGCACGACTTCAATGCACTTCGGTCCTTCGTGGTTTCTCGTTTTCCTCACTGCCTGGGTCACTGCCGCCAGTTCGTTGATCTGTTTCCAGTCGCCATGATAGAGTGATCGGGCGACGAGTGCCTCATTCATGGCGTGCGCGATCCTGCGCGCCCCGGTCTTGTGCTCCGGTTTTTCGTGATCGTTGTCCAAGCCCCATTTACAAAGCCACCAAAGCTCACGCTCCACCCCTCCCCACCATCCGATGAACGTGAGTCTGGCAATCGCGTTTTGCAGGGAGGACTTGAGGGCGGCCGAATCCATTTTTCGGGCGAGGTCGATGAAGCATGAGAATGCGGCATCCATGCCCCTGCGGTCTCCGGCCTCGAAGAAGATGGTGCGGCTGCGGCCATAGAGCATCTCGTGTGCAACCCATCCCAGCAGATCGGCCGCCGGGCAGGGAATGTCGGCATCATGCAGCCATTCCTTTGCCAAAATAAGGTCTGGACGAGGGAAGGCGAGGAAGTCCCTCACTTCACCCGTCAGATTCTCGACGCGGCGGTCTAAATTCTTTCGGATGAGCCGATCCTGCTTTGGCAGTTTTGCCTTCGGGCTTTTTTCCTTGGGGACGACACTGGCCTTCGCCTTTTTCGCTGTCTTCTTCGCCGCCATGGTCAGATCACCTTGAGGTGGGGTTCGGTTTTTGCCGCGGGTAAGGGTGCCAGCACGGCGCGCTTCCGCTTGGGATCTGGCACGATGCGAAAGAAGAGCCCGCCTTCCTCGCGGGGATGCAGATTCAAGTAGTGGCGCTTGACGATGCTCTCGCTGTTCCCGGCCTGCAGCGCGGCATCACCGATGCTCCGGTGCTGGGCGACATGGTAGCTGATGAAACTGTGCCGGGCTTCGTCGTGGGTTTGGCCGAAGTGTTTCTTGGATGCCTCCAGCAGATGCTTGAAGTTCGTCGGGGTGATCGGCCGGCCTTCGGTGGCTTGCAGCCATGCGGCGAGGTTGTCGGAAATGGTGACGTGGCGCTCGTGGCGGGTCTTGGAAATGTTCGCCGGGATGGTGATGATCCGGGTCTTGAGGTTGATCAGCTCGGCTTCCCGGCCGTTCATGCGCTGTATTTCCGTGGGACGGATGCCGGCGAAGTAGGCGAGCGCGTGGTAGCGGAGCATCGCCCCGCCACGCCAGCAGTAGAGGACGGAGAACATCCGGCGGACTTTCCGCAGGTCGGTGGTGATCGGCCTGGCATTCTGCTGCTCGCGGACCTGCCGGGCGTCGTAGGCGCGGACTTCGGCGGCCGGGTTCTCAAAGGTGAACGGGCGGTTGGTTGACTTGTCGGGCGTGGAACACCACGCGAAGAAACCTCGAAGTTCGTTCAGCGTGTTGTTCCAGAATTTCTTGCTGGCCTTGTTGGTGCCATCGGCGGCTCTCAGGCCACGGAGGTAGCTTTCGACCTGCTGGCGGGTCACCTCGTGCGTCCATGGATCGTCTGTCGCCTTGATGAATCGCTCGATGCTGGCCTTGAGTGCTTTTAAGGTGCGCGGCCGGAGCCCATCCCGCTCCTTGTCGTCGAGGTAGAGCTTGGAAGCCTCACGGAGCCGGATCGTGAACTCTGGCGGGCGGTGATGTTTCAGGAAGAACTCCACGGCGTCGGCGAGGGAGTAGTGATCTCCGAGGCGGCCAAGAGCCGAGAGCGCAGCGTCATGCTGCTCCTGGGTGAGCGATGAGAGAATCATCCGCTGCGCACGCCCCTTGTTCTCCATCTCCACCTGCTTGAGCGCGGCGAAGCTCTTGGCCTCATCCTCTTCCTTGAAGTAACGCCGCAGCCATTTCCCGTTCTCCTTCCAACCCTGCACGATATAGGTAGTCCATGTGCTGTTGCCCTTGTTGCGGACGATCTGCCGGATTGTAATCTTGACTGCGGCCGTCTTCGGGGCTGTGATGCGTGTCCGTTTCGGCTTCTTGCTCATGGCTGCAATTCACCGCATTTCAAGGGGTATTGCAAGCATGTATTGCGCGGTCCGTAGCGCGGCATTCTGCTAGTCATTGTAATACCTAGTGATGACGGCAGGTTCGAGTCCTGTTCCCGGCACTTTTGGCTGTAGGGCTGGCGGCCCAACAGGTCCCATTGGGAACTGCGCGGCAAATCCCCCTTTGTCGCATTGGCATTGCCGGTTTAGATCAGTAGGGATGCTTCCAGACCGAGAGCCTCGGCGGTTTTCCTGACGTGGCCGGTGTTGAACTTGCGCTCGCCGTGGAGAAGCCGGGAAGCGGTCGAGCGGTCGATGCCGATGAGCTTGCCCCACTCGGTGGCGGTCATGCCGATGTTTTCGAGGTGGGCGGCGAGGAATTCATGGGGCGGTAGGGATGCGGATACCGGATGGTTCGCGGACTCATAGGCTTCGGCAAGCTCGGCGAGGGTTTCGAGGTAGTCGGCTTGATCGGCGTTGAGCGGATGGCCAGCCATGAGGTCGATGATTTCGGTCACGGCTTCGAGTCCGATGTCATCATGCAGCGTGCGCGGCAGGCGCAGGCGGCAGAGGGCTTCGTATGTTTTCGGCAGTTGGCCGAAGCTGGGCAGGATTGGCTTGGTGGCGTTCATCGGCTTAAAGGTCGTTTTTCCATCGGTCCTTGCTGTAATCGGCGTGGGTGAGGATTTTCAGAATGGAGATGCTGCGGGTGTTGTAGTGGATGGCGGTGATCAAGCGGTGGTGGTTGCCCGCGATGTTGAAGATGGTGACAGTCTTGGAGCTGCCGACGGTGGCGAGGTCCGCATGGGGGAAGACTTTACGAACGTCGGCGATGGATTGCCACTGAGCGGCGGAGGCGACGGAGATCCATGCGTTAAGGTTGGCGGCGGCGTTCGGGTGCTGTTTGGCATAGTCGAGGATGCGGCGCTTGGTGATGATTCTCATTCGGAAAGCTGTTGTCAAATTAGCAACATGGATAGGGCCCGTCAAGGTGCGAGTTCATGCGATCAGACGGCGACGAGGTGAGGATTCGGGCTGGCTTCCTTCTCCGGTGCCAGCACGGCGCGGCGGCGCTTCGGATCGGGCACGATGCGGAGGAACCGCCCACCGGCCAGACTGCGGAGCCTCCTGTTGCCAGCACCCACAAATGTCTTGGCCGCGGCGGGCGGCGATGTATGGTGAATCCTGCAGTTTCATCTCTCCTCCCCCTTCAAAAACAAGCTCCCGGCAAAGTCGCGAATTCTCGGAAACGACGACGCCCGCCGGGTCACGACGCGCACCACGATGACATCCAAGCAGGCCATTGTCGCGGAGCTGGGCGACCGCCAGATCCTCGCTCCCGACACCATCGCGAGATCCCTCGTCGCCAACGACCAGGTGAAATATTACTTCGCCCTGCTCCAGACCGCGCGCGCCCAGACCGACCACCCCGGCCTGCCGCCGGTCGATCTCAAGGCGGAGCGGCTCGCCTGCCAGCTCGGCGACGATTGGCTCGACGAGGTGGTGGCCGGAAGCAGCAAGAAACCCGCCGGAGCCTATCTGATTCCGGGCGGCGCGGAAATCCTGCGGCGCGTCCGCAGCGGCATCGACGCGATGCTCGAATGCCTGCCAGACCTCGACCAGGATTCCTTTCGGACCCGCTTGAAGGAACTTGAATTTCCCCCGCTGGAAGACGGCGCGATTCCCGGCGCCTTGATCCAGGCGATGACATCGGGAAACCGCAAAGCCGGCGACAGCCTCCACCTCGTGGTGATGGACGCGCACCGCGCCATCAACCGCTTGCAGGCCGAGACCGCGGTCGAGACCTTGGCCGGAGCGCACGTCCACCACCTTTCGGCAAAGGGGCGGAGGCGCGTCGAGGCGTTCATGCAGGGTCTCAACCGCACGGCGCCGCTCAAGTTCGACCATCCAGGGCTCGGCACCACCGCGACCGAACACGAAGGCCGGCTTCTGATCCAAAACGACATCGGCACGACCGACGCGCACGTTCTGGTCGTGCGGGTCGATGGCCTTGTCGTCACGGTCACCTGCACCGACATCCACTGCTCCCGCCTGGTGTTTTTCAAGAGCCTATTGGAAAACTTCGGCATGACTTGGAGCGCCACCGAGGAGCGCGAAAGCAGCCGCTTCGAATCCGGACAATACATGCTGGCCAGCGGCCGCCTGGTGGCGGCGAGGGAGGCGGATCTCCGGGCGTTCCTATGCCATCTGGGCTCTCGCATCGTGTTTCTAATCGACTGGAACCGGATGCGGAAACGGCTCCTGACATTCATCGGCAAGCCACAAGCCGTGGACGTGCTCAAGTGGGCGGCGGACAACGATTACGGCCACCGGGCGCTGCTGGAAATCGGCGGCGCGCGCGTGCTCGCGGAAGCGGTGGAATACGCCGCGGGCCCGCAGCTGCGCTACGGCCAGCGGCTCGACGAATTGATAGGCGCGGAACGCGCCGCCAGATTTCTGAGGGAAGCGCTCCGGCTCGCGTCGCTCGGGCTGCGCCAGCGGCGCTCCCGCCGCAACATCACCGACGAGATCAAGGCCTGCCTGCGCGGCTCCTTCGAGCATGAGAGGCTCCAAATTTTCGACCTCGCAGCCGGGCACGCAGCGGTCGGTTACGATCTGGCGGCCGCCTTGATCGAGGCGCTCGCGCGGCTTGCCAGGGACGCAGGCGACGCCCGGATTTCCAGATTCGCCGCCCGCGCCGCGGAGTGGGAAAAAAGCGCCGACCAGATGCTCAATGAAGCCCGCGACGACATCCGGCGATTCGCGCGACCGCACTCGCTCCAGGAGTTTTTCGAGTTCTCGGACGACGCGATCGATGACCTGGAGGAAGCCGCTGAACTCCTGGACCTGACCCGCCTCACCAAGCCGTCGCCGGCAGCGATTCAGAAGCTCGGCGAGCTGGTCGGGCTGCCATTGTTGTCCGCCCGGGAGTTGGTGAAATGCATCGAATGCGCGGCGTCCGTCACGCGCCCGGACATGCGCGACGACCTGGACGAATTCATGGCCGCGCTTGAGCAACTGACGAACTTCGAGCACCAGGCTGACGACGCCTTGCGGAGCTTCCGGCGCTGGCTGGTTTTGGAAAACACCGGGCAGCGGCAAACCATGGTTCTGGCGGAATTGTCGCAGGCGCTTGAGACGGCCACCGACGCCCACACCCACGCCGGCCAGGCGCTCAGGGCCTATCTGATGGAGGAGGTGCTCGCCGGATGAAACCCCTTGGAAAGCACGGCCCGCCCCAAGTCTGCCGGATTCCTTTCGACGGCGGCGCGATGGAGCTTCCGGCCAAAGAGCTGGTGGGCTCAAAGGCGCACGATCTCATGCGGATCGCACGCTGCGGCCTGCCCGTGCCGCCGGGCTTCGTTCTATCAACCCAGCTCTGCCGCGACTACCTCAAGCACGGCGCGGAGGCGCTTGACGGCATCGACGAGGTGCTCGTCCGCGAGCTCGACCACCTCGCCGCGCTGACCGGCCGCGGCTTCGGCGATGCCAGCCGGCCGCTGCTCGTGTCGGCGCGCTCGGGCGCGGCCGTTTCCATGCCCGGCATGATGGAGACCGTGCTCAACATCGGGCTCACTGACGAGACGCTCCGGGGCTTGGTCCGCATGACGGGAAATCCCCGCCTCGCCCGCGACTGCCGCCGGCGATTGGTCCGGCAATACGGCGAGGTGGTTCACGGGATCGCCCCCGCGAGATTCGACGTTAGAACCCTGGAACTGTTAAACGCCCGCGGGCTGTCCGAGGTGGACGAGCTCGACACGGATGGCTTGAAGCAGCTGGCGGCGGTGTTCGAGGAGGAATTCGAGACGCGGACCGGCATGGATTTTCCGACCGATCCGCTGGCGCAATTGAAGGCCGCCATCGAGACGGTTCTGCGCTCCTGGTCGGGCGACCGCGCGAAGAGCTATCGAAAGCTGAACAGGATTCCCGACGACCTCGGTACGGCCACCACCGTGCAGGCGATGGTTTTCGGAAACCTGGGGCCGGACTCCGGTTCCGGCGTCGGCTTCACGCGCAATCCGGCTAACGGCGAGAACGAACTTTACGTCGATTACCTCACCAACGCGCAGGGCGAGGACGTGGTGGCGGGGCGGCGGCGAGCCTTGAATCCCGATGAACTCGCACGGCGCGCGCCGGAAGCCTGGCAAGCGTTAGCCGGAGCGCGGGACATTCTGGAGCACGAGTTCAAGGACATGCAGGATTTTGAATTCACCGTCGAGGCAGGACGCCTGCTTTTCCTGCAATCCCGCACCGGCAAGCGCACCGGACTCGCGGCCCTGCGGATCGCGCGGGACATGGTCCGGGAGAAATTGATCCGCCCTGCCGAGGCACTCGCGCGACTCGACGGAATCCGGCTGGACGAAATCGAGGAAACGAAGCTGGCCCCGGCCGCTGGCGTGACGCCCGCGGCAACAGGAACGCCCGCCGGCATCGGCGTTGCCGTCGGCGTCGTGACCTTCGATCCGCTCAGGGTCGCGGCCCTCAAACGCGCGGACAAGACCGTCATCCTCGTGCGCGAAACCGCGGACACCGACGATGTCGCCGCACTCGCCGAGGCCGCAGCGCTGGTCACCATCGAAGGCGCGCGCACGTCCCATGCGGCGGTCGTGGCGCGGCAGTTGGAAAAGCCATGCATCGTCGCTTGCGGCGGATTCGCGATCGATGCCGGCGGGCAGCGCGGCACGCTCGGCGGCGAGGCGATCGCGGAGGGCGACGCGATCTCGCTGGATGGATCGACCGGCGAGATTTTCCGAGGCGAAATCGAAGTGGTCAGGAATCGCCCGCTTGAATTGCTCGATGAAATTCAGCACTGGACGGGAAGGCGAATCCCGCCGAAAACCCGCCCAGCAAGCATCCCATGAGCCTTCCCATTCTCTACATCAAACCCGGCTGCCCTTGGTGCGACGAAGCCGTCTATTATCTCGACCGCAAGAAAGTCGCCGTGAAAACGGTCGTCGTCTCCGGCAACCGCGAGGCGATGCAGGAAATGGTCGAGCTCTCAGGCCAGAGCAAAGCCCCCACCATGGACTGGCACGGCGACGTCCTCGCAGACTTCGGCCTGGACGAGCTCATCCCTTTTCTCAAGAAACACGGCGTCGGCTGATCCCGCTGACGCACCGGGCTAGAGCAAAATAAGATAGAGGATAGAGGTAGGAACGGGACATTGAGTTGCCCCGCTCCCCCCTCCGAACCGGACGTGCGGATCTCCCGCATCCGGCCCTCCAGTCAGTGGTTTGCTCCGTTACGGAGGCTCGCGAATTCAGTTTCTCGGGCGTCCAGCAGGCAAAAGAGCCCGAGCTTCTTGAAGTAGCGGTTGGGCCAGCGTTGGTGATCGCCTCCAAGGCCACGGCCTTCCAGACCGCGCCGCTTTCCCAGGATGGAGCGCAGTCTCATGCGAATCCATCCGTCGATTTCTCCCAGTTGGCCGGCTTTGACGTGTTTGAAGTAACCGAACCAGCCGGGCAGTGGCCGGTTGAGGTCCGCCGTTCGGGTTTTGTCGGGATGCAATGTGAGTCCGGCCCCGTCCATCCATTCCCGGAGCTTTTCCAGCGCGGCTTTGGCTTCTTCTTCGGTTTGGCAGAGGACGACCATGTCGTCGGCATACCGCACCATTTCAAAACCCAGTCCGACCATCAGCCAGTCCAACGGATTGAGGTAGATGCTGTCTAACAGCAAACTGACAACCCCGCCCTGCGGCATACCTTGCAGCTCGTCTTCGGGCATGTAAACCGAAAGGGGTTCACTTGTATTTGGGACCGCAGGTCCGCCTCGGGCTGCTCTCCACCCCGTCTCACAACGACGCAGTTGCCCCCGACTGCTCTCCCGTTGCTCGTCTCGGGATGACTCAGACTTTCACCTGTTGATTTCATGTATGTGCGTTCGCACGAGCGTGGACATTCTGCCGACTGAGCGCGGGCGACATGCTGGAATATCTCGCTGCCTCCCGCGATGGAGTATTGAACGGGATTTCGATGGCCGAAATGCGGTCGTGGTGACGAAGGATACGAACTTTTACTATTCCCATCGGCTTCACGGCCGCCCATGGAAGCTGTTGCTCGTGCGCACCGGACGGCTTGGAAAGACCGGCCCTGACGCGGCGTCCGCTCGGAATTTTTTGTTAAGATCCGACGGGTGCCTCACGGCTCACCTGTCGAAACTCACATGAGTCAACATCATCGCGACCATCACGGTGCGGCAAATACCGGGAACTTGAGCAAGTCCCCGGAGGATGAAGTCTGCCGCCGGACACTTGTGATCATCCCCGCGCTGAACGAGGCGGAAACTCTTCCCGGCGCGCTCTCCCACCTCAAATGCTGGCCGCTCACCGGCGTCCGCGTGGTGGACAATGGCAGCAGCGACGAAACCGTGGAGCTTGCCGCGAATATGGGCGCGGAGGTGATTCGCGAGCGGATTCGTGGCTATGGTTCCGCCTGCTGGACCGGAATGCAAAACCTGCCGGAATCGGGAAATCCGTGGGTCATCCGGGAGCCACCGCTATCTACCCGCCACTCACCCAGTGGCTGATCGCCGCCATGGCCTCGTTTGGCTTCGGCCCGTTTGGCTTCAAGGTTCTCTTCACACTCGCCGACATGGCCCTTTGCTTCCTGTTGTGCAGACGCTTCGGCGCAAAGCCCGCACTGATCTACGCATGGAATCCGCTGGGTGCCGTGAGCTTCGCCGGTGGCGGCCACTACGACAGCCTGTTCATGCTCGCCATGCTGGTTTCATGGATCTGGGTGGGACTGAAAAGCCGCACCCTGCTCGAAGCCGCGCAGCGGGGATTTCTGGCTACCTACCTTCTATCTCCCATGCTGCACGCCTGGTATTTCGTCTGGGCACTGCCCTTCGCCGTGAAATCGGGGAACGCCGGATTCATCGCCCTGGCCGCCAGTGGCATCCTATATTTCATGGTCCATCACACTCTTGAGCAACCCCGAGGAACATGGACTTTCACGTGGTGGGAGCGCGCCGCCATCTGGCTGCCGTTCATCATCGGCTTCGCCTATTCCTTCATTGGATGGATGCTTGGTAACTCTCTTGTTATTTGCTACGAAAACAACTTCCGATCCAAAGAACGAAATTGAATGGCTTCCAGAATATCATTAGGCCGGATGTCAGGAGATCCGGAAAGATCCGCAAGAGTCCTCGCGACCTTCAAGATTCGGTCGTGGGCGCGGGCGGAGAAGTTCATCTCCTCCATCGCGTGTTCCAGATAGCCGTTGCCCTCGGCGCTCAACTGGCAGTGCTGTCGGACTTGCCGCGAGCCCATGGAGGAGTTCGTCGAGTTCGAGGATTTTTTGAAGCGCTCCAACTGGATGCCGCGTGCGGCGATCACCCGCTGGCGGATGGCTTCCGAGGATTCTCCGGTATTGGTGTTGGAGGAAAGCTCGCGGAAATCCACCAGCGGCACCTCGCAGTGGATGTCGATCCGGTCCAGCAAAGGGCCGCTGATCCGCTGCCGGTAAGTTTCTATCTGCCGCGTCGAGCAACGGCATTCCCGCTTTGAATCGCCGTAATAGCCGCAAGGGCAGGGATTCATCGCGGCCACCAGCATGAAGTTGGCGGGAAACGTCAGTGATCCGGCGGCGCGGGAAATCGTCACGACCCGGTCTTCTAGCGGCTGCCTCAAAACCTCCAGTGTCTGCCGCCGGAACTCGGGGAGCTCGTCGAGGAAAAGCACTCCATGGTGTGCGAGGGAAACTTCGCCCGGCCCCGGATTGGTGCCGCCGCCGAGCAGGCCCGCGTCGGAAATGGTATGGTGAGGCGAACGGAACGGCCGGGTCGTTAGGAAGGAGCGTTTCGAATCCAACAGCCCGGTGACGGAATGGATCTTGGTCGTTTCGATCGCATCCTCCTCGGTCATGTCCGGCATGATCGAGGCCATTCGCTTGGCCAGCATCGACTTGCCGGTGCCAGGAGGACCGACCATAAGTAAATTGTGATTTCCCGCCGCCGCGACTTCGAGCGCGCGCTTCACCTGATACTGGCCTTTCACCTCGTCGAAGTCGACTTCGTAGGAACGGTGGGAATTGAAGAACGCCCGGCGGTCGAGATGGAAGGGCGGGATGATGATGTCGCCGTTGAGGAAGTCCCACGCCTGCTTGAGATTCCGGATCGGGAACACATCGATGCCTTCGATCACCGCCGCTTCCGGCGCGTTTGCCTCGGGCACGAACAGGCGGCTCCGGCCCCGGTTCTTCGCCTCCAGCGCGATGGATAGAACGCCTTTCACCGGCCGCACCGTCCCATCCAGCCCCAACTCGCCGACCACGCAGCAGTCCTCCGCGTTGAACGGCTTGGTCCCGCTCGCCGCGATCATCGCCAGCGCGATCGGCAGGTCGAACGACGGCCCCTCCTTTTTCAAATCCGCAGGCGCGAGGTTCACCGTCTTGATCCCGTCATCCAGATAGAGCGCGGAGGCGCCGATGGCGGAAATGACCCGTTGCGAGGATTCGCGTACCGCCGCGTCCGGCAGGCCGACGATTATGACGATCGGCTTGTCCGCGCCGCGGGCGTTGACCTCCACCTCGACTTCCTGGGCATCGACCCCGCGCAACGCGGCTGAAAATAGGCGGGTAATCATGTGAACAGCAAAACACTGCGTATTTGATCACTTGCTGACAAGCGAAAAGGCAACTCATTCCCTATCACTCCCAGCCGTTATTCCAGTCAGCGGATCATGGTGCCTCCAAAGGAATAGCCCATGCCTTCGGTGACGAGGCACTTCCACGGGCTGGTCGATAGAATCATGTGACGGAGAGGTCGTGGAGAAGGTGAGAACGGCGGAATATCGTGCCGGCGTGTGGGCGAGCCACTCGAGGCAATACCTGGAACGCGGCGAGGCGGGCGATGGTTTATCCCGAATCGCCGAGCCCGATGCTCGGGGCTTGCTAAAGCAACGCCGAAATCGCGTCCATCGAAAATGCGCTGGCGAAGGAAACGGATCAAAGCGGAAGGCAGACAAGAAGCGAATGCGCGAGGCCAACCCCTATTCACATCGTGTTTTGGCGCCCCGCGGGAAACCCCAACTCAAGCCACGGTTCCGCTCTCGCAATGATTCCAAGTCAAAACGAAAAACCAACCGCAGGCGAACGCCTGCGGTTTCTCGATGCCTTGCGCGCAGTGGCGTCCGTGTTGATCCTCTTGCATCATTTCGCGCTTTATCCGCCGATGAGCGTGCAGGCGGAGACGATCCTCGCCCCCTCGTCTACTGGTTTAGCGAATACGCTCGATCCACCCAGGTCTTCTTTGTGATCGGCGGCTATGTCATGGCTCGCAGCATGTCAGGCAGGAATTGGGACGCCCCGGCGATCGGACGTTTCATCGCCCAACGCTACCGTCGTCTGGGGATTCCCTATCTCGCGGCCATCGTCCTTGCCATCGCAGCCAATGCCTTCGGACGCGGGTGGTTACCTGAGGCTGTTGTCGGAGCGCCACCCACCATGCCGCAACTCATCGCGCACGTGTTTTTCGCTCAGGAAATAATGGGCTACCAACACCTGTCCGCCGGCCTGTGGTTTGTCTGCATCAATTTCCAACTGGGACTGATCTACGTTGCCATGCTCTGGATACGCGACCCGGTCGAAGGCATCCGGCGCTTCGTCCCGGATCGACTTCCCCATAACAGCCGGTGGGACGCTCTCACTGATTTCCCTGTTCTATTTCAAAAGCAAATCAGACTGGGACTCGTGGGCTCTCTATTTCTTCCCGTATTTCTTCATGGGCACCGTCGTCCACCGGGCGACGAGAAGCGGGGTGGCTTGGCACCCATGTTTTGGATCTACCAGCTTACAGTCATCGCCGCCATGTGTTACGACTGGCGCTGGCGGCTGGCGAGCGCGCTCGTCGTGGGCCTGCTGCTCTTCGGCGCGGAGAAGTCCGGCCTGTCCACACGCTGGCCACGCAGCAAATGGATCGCCCATATGGGCAGGACATCCTACAGCCTCTTCCTCGTGCATTTCCCAGTGCCGTTGCTAGTCTCCGCCTTCTGGGCCCGCCTCAGGTGGACTTCCGCGCCCGCCGCTCTTGCGGGGCTGTTTCTGGCCTTCACCGCGAGCGTGGCCGCCGCCTTCGTATTCCATCGCTTCGTGGAGAAGCCGGCCGCAGCACTCGCACGGAGAAGTTAGAGCAACCGGATCAGGATGGACCGGATGGTGCGGGTATTTCTCGCGGCTCTTGCTGCCGTGTTCCGCGATATCGATGCGGATTTCCCGCATTGACCGCAAATTATCGGAAGCGGAACAGGTGACATCCCGTTCCAGATCATTTAAGCCCGTCTCCGCCATGTCCACTCCAGCCCGAACGCCGCACGCCACGCCCACCGCCGCCAGTTCACTCGGCCTCACCCCCGGCGGCGTGCTCATCTGTCCGGATCCGGAAAACCCTCTCCACCTCACCTTCGCCACCTCTGAGTCCGCCGCCCTCATCACCCTCATCACCCTCGGCGGACACGCGGGCGATCCGGCGGCCGATGCCTCCACCCTGTTCTGGAAATCCATCGCCGACCACCTAATCCGCGCCCTCTGCCAAGTCCCGGAATCCACGGCCCCCCTCGCCGAACTGCCGCCGCCCGACCCCGCGCAACTCGCCACCTGGACGCTCAACGCCCCGCCCATGCCCGGCGCGGAATACCTCTCGCCCGATGTCCTGCTCGCCCTCTGGCAGCGACTGACCGACTGGACCCATGTCGAAATTGCCCGGGAAAAATCCATCGCCGCCTTCCTCCAGAAACACGCCCCCGCCTGGTCCCGCGTCGGCCGCGTCACCCTGCACCTCGCCGAGCAGAAAAATGACCCCGACTACCCCTTCGCCTTCATGGCCTCCTACGCCTCCGGCCTCTCACAATCCGGCCGCCTCAACCAGGTTCCACTCGGCAAAGCCCTTCAGGAATACTCCGGAGCGAAAAACAAAGCCGCCCTCCTCAAGCTCCTCACCCCGCTCCACGCTGCCGGAAAAACCTGCCCGCTCATGGCCTCGCTCGTCGAGACCGGCGATGTCTTCCACCCGCTCGCCTGGACCCCGCCGGAAGCCTACGAATTCCTCCGCGACATCCCCGCCTTTGAAGACGCCGGACTCCTCGTTAGGCTCCCGAACTGGTGGCAGAAGCGCGGCAAGCGCCCGCAAGTCGCCGCCACCATCGGTGAGAAAAAAGGCACCTCCATCGGCCTCGACGCCCTGCTCGACTTCAAACTCGATGTCGTCATCGACGGCCAAAAACTCAGCCCCAACGAAATCAAGGAACTTCTAGCAGGCTCCGACGGCCTCGTCCTGTTCCGCGGCCAGTGGATCGAAGTGGATCGCGAAAAACTCCGCCAGGCCATCGACCACTGGAAATCCATCGCCTCCAAAGACGGCATTTCCTTCATCGAGGGCATGCGCCTGTTAGCAGGTGCCCCCGCCAATCTCAAGGACGCAGACGACCTCGAAGAACATCGCGAATGGGCCTTCGCCCAAGCCGGCACCCAGCTTGAAGAAACCCTCCGCCGCCTTACCACCCCGGACGCCTCCCCTCCCCCGCCCGCCCTCCGCGCCACCCTCCGCCCCTATCAGGCTCGCGGCCTCGATTGGCTTTGGTTCTGCGCCAGCGCCGGCCTCGGCGCCTGCCTCGCCGACGACATGGGCCTCGGCAAAACCATTCAGGTCCTCGCCGCCCTGCTGCGCAAAAAACAGGAAATGCCCAATAGCCCGCCAAGCCTGTTAGTCGTTCCCGCCTCGCTCATCGGCAACTGGCAACGCGAGGCCGCCCAATTTGCTCCCACCCTGCGCCTCCACATCGCCCACCGCTCCGCCGGAGATACCGAGAAGCCCAGCCCCCGCACCCTCGCCGCGGCCGACCTCGTCATCACCACCTACGGCATGGTCGCCCGCCTCGATTGGCCCACCGCCACCCGCTGGGGCTGGGTCATCCTCGATGAAGCCCAGGCCATCAAAAACCACAGCTCCGCCCAAAGCAAAGCCGTCCGCAAACTCCAAGCCACGTCCCGCATCGCCCTAACCGGCACCCCGGTCGAGAACCACCTCGGCGATCTCTGGTCGCTCTTCGATTTCATCAACCCTGGGTTGTTAGGCAGTTCCGGCCAGTTCGCCACCTTCGTCAAACAAATCACCCGCGACAACTCCGCGCACTTCGCCCCGCTGCGCCGGCTCGTTTCCCCCTATATCCTGCGCCGCCTCAAAACCGACAAATCCATCATCTCGGACCTCCCGGAAAAAACCGAGATGAAAGTCTTCTGCGGCCTCACCCCAGCCCAGGCGAAACTCTATCAACAAAGCGCCGACACGCTCGCCAAAGACCTCGAAGCCAGCGACGGCATCCAGCGCCGCGGCCTCGTGCTCGCCTACCTCATGCGCTTCAAGCAAATCTGCAACCACCCCGACCAACTCACCAAATCCGGCAACTACGATCCGTCCAGTAGCGCCAAGTTCATCCGCCTCGCCACCCTCTGCGAGGAAATCGCCTCGCGCGGCGAAAAAGCCCTCGTTTTCACCCAGTTTCGAGAACTCACCGATCCCTTGGAGTCCTGCCTCGCCACCGTCTTCGGCCGCCGTGGCCTCGTCCTCCACGGCGGCACTCCCGTCAAGGAGCGCCAAAACATGGTCCAGAAATTCCAGCGCGCCGACGGCCCGCCCTTCTTCGTGCTTTCCCTCAAAGCCGGCGGCACCGGCCTCACCCTAACCGCCGCCACCCACGTCATCCACTTCGACCGCTGGTGGAATCCCGCCGTGGAAAATCAAGCCACCGACCGCGCCTTCCGCATCGGCCAGAAACGCAACGTGCTCGTTCACAAATTCATCACCTCCGGCACTCTCGAGGAAAAGATCGACGCCCTCATCACCGAAAAACAAGACACCGCCGACGCTATTCTAACCGGCGGAGCCGAAAAATCCCTCACCGAGATGAACAACTCCGAACTACTCGACTTCGTCCGCCTCAGCCTGTAGCGGCGATCACCGGTCGCCGTCAGGGCCGACGCATCAAAAAACACTGGACCCACCGCAAAGCCGCAGGGGCCGCAAAGGGTCACAGAGAAGACTCTCACAGAACCCGGGTGTGCAGAGCGGCTTGCCGCCCGCCTTGCAGACTCGCGCTTGCGGGTATTGGGCCACTTTGCGATTCCCTGGCGTCCTTTGCGACTCAGCGGTAAAAATTGGATGCGTCAGTCTTCCCCGGACTCCTTGACATCTGATGCGTTGCATTTAGCATCTGATGCATGAGAACGACCCTCGACCTTGAAAAGCCCGTGCTGGACGGACTCAGGAGACTCCAGAAGGAGGAGAAGCTGCCGCTCGGCAAAATCGCCTCGCGTCTGCTCGCCGAGGCCCTTGCCGGGAAGCCGTCTGCGCAACGCAAGCGTCCTTTCAAATGGGTGAGCGCCGAGATGGGGGCAAAGGTCGATCTCGCGGACAAGGACGCGCTTTATCGTGAACTGGACAGGACATGAGCTATTCCATCGACGCGAACATCCTCCTCTATGCGAGCGACCGAACCTCGCCCTACTATGGTCGGGCACGGGAGTTTCTCGCCTCGCGGACCGATGACGGCGACTTGCTCTGCATGACCTGGCCGTCCTTGATGGCCTATCTTCGCATCTCCACGCATCCCTCCATCTTCCACGCACCGCTCACGCCCTCGGACGCATGGGAAAACATCCGCACCCTTCTCGATCTCCCGCGCTGCCGTGTGATCAACGAGGAGGAGACCTTTCCGATGGACTATGCGGACGCGACCCAAGGCATCGTCGTCCGTGGAAACCTTGTGCCGGATGCCCACATCGCCACCATCCTCCGCCAACACGGGGTGAACCGCATCTACACGGCGGACACCGATTTCCTTAAATTCAGGTTTCTTGAAGTGATCAATCCGCTGGAATCCATGGGATGACGCACATCCCAATGGCCTCGCGCGAGCCACCGACTGCGCCTTCCGCATCGGCCAGAAACGCAACGTGCCCATCCACAAATTCATCACCTCCGGCACACTCGAGGAAAAGATCGACGCCCTCATCACCGAAAAACAAGACACCGCCGACGCCATTCTAACCGGTGGAGCCGGAGGTGTGAGGTCGCCGCAGCGAAGGAAGGATTCGACGGGGTGAGTGGCGGCGGGGTGGAGCGGGCCGAGGGATTGGCGGTATTTGCCTTCGTAGTTGGAGCGATCATTCATACGGAGCGAGGATTTTCAGATAGCCGTCATAAGCGTAGAGACGGCCGTATCTGCCTCCGGTGATTTCCCTGACCATCCCGATTTTTGCCAGTTTGGCAAGTGATGTGGCGGTCGTGGTCGGTGCAAGCTCCGTGGCCAAGGAAAGGGTGGCGATGGATGTGATCGGTTGCGCCCTCATTTGCTCATGGATGCGTACGCACGAACGGGCAGGCGGCTGCGGAAAAATAGAGCGTGCGGGCCGCCGCGCCGGCAGGAAATTTCATCAACAGGAAAGTCGCAGCGGCGACGCTACCAGCGATGAAGATGGAAGCCTTGATATCGCTGACCTGAATGTAGTAGTTCAGCACGTCGTTCACACCTTTGGCCATGCTCGTGAGCGATCCGTCGGAATCCGGAGGAAGTGCGCGCGGCACAAGATTCGCCCCCGTGGAAACCGGTGGGCGCCTGGAGGTGCGGAAGAAAAGGAGACTGGACATGGCAGGATGCGTGTCAGGTGGCCTGAAGTCAGGCACGGAGCATCCATGCCGCCTTTTCGTGATTCCGCATGAGTCCGATGTTAGGTTTCATGGTTCCTGGCCAAGGGCCTTCAGTTTGGTTTCGAGTTCGGCGATGCGCTGGCGCAAGGTAGCAGCGGCGTGCTCGACCTCCGCGGCGTTGTAGCGCGGGGTGATGAACTTCAGGCAGTTCCAGTCATAGCTGAGGATGTCGATGATGAAGACCCGCTCGACCTTCGCGCCGTGTCCGCCGGGCGGGACGACTTTCTCGACGAGCTCGGGATGTTCGCGGGCATCGAACACCTTGGCGTGACCGAGGATTTTCACCCGCTCGCGTTGCGGGTAGTCCATCATGAAAAGCGCGACGCGGTCCTGCTTCGAGAGGCTGCCGACGCTGATCATCTGGCGGTTCCCGCCGTAGTCGGCGAAGCCGATCTGTTGCGGTCCGAGCACGCGGACGAAGCCGTGCGGGCCGCCGCGATGCTGGACATACGGCCAATCGTTCTCGGTGATGGTCGCCATGTAGAAACTGTCGCGGGTCTCGATGAACTCGATCTCCTGATCGCGCAGGGCATCGGTTTCCGGAGCGTCGTCAAAGGACGGGTAGGTCCTGCCGTAGTAGTGCTTCTCCGCTTCAAGGACGGCGGGCGTGAGGACGGTCTGCATGAATTTGTCGGCCATGATCTTAGGTGTGTTAGTTGCGGGATTGCGATTTCCTGACCTCGCCAACTGCTTTCACGGCGGCGGCGAGCAGGCATTCGTTGAGGGCGGGATGGATGTAAATCAGGTTTGCGAGCTCGCGGACGTCGTTCTTCAGGCGCATCAGCATCATCACCTGGTGCAACAGCGTGGACGACTCCGGGCCGACGAGGTGACAGCCGAGGATCGAGTGGTCGGCTGGAGAAACGAGCAGCTTTACCCGTGGGTAGTCGATGCGCATGGCCTCGGCGCGGGCACTGGCCAGCCAATTTTCGAACACCGCCACGTAGGGCGTGCCGGCCGACTTGAGCTGCTCTTCAGTGAAGCCGACTGAGGCGACTTCCGGATGAGAAAACACGGCGTGAGCGATCAAGCGTTCGTCGATGGGATCGGTGACGCCTTTGAGAAACTTTTGCCGCAGGTAGTGAACTTCGAACGCGGCGGCGTGCTGGAGCATGAAGCGGCCGATGGCGAACAGCACGCGCTCGGCGGTGAAAACCTTCATTTCACCATGACTCTCGAACGTCGCTTTGAACTCGGCGCCATCCCACGACAGGTCCTTCAAGGTCGAATGGCAGTGCGTGGGAACGTGTCTTTCAAACTCGGTCTGGAACACGCGTTCGATGTCGTGGTCCTCTCGACCTAGCAGTTTTTCACCACGGGTGAAGAGCCGGCTTTCGGTGCCGATGGCGGAGAAGAACGCCGCCATTTCGCAGCCGATGAATCCGCCGCCGATGACGAGCAAGCTTTCGGGCACATCGCCTTCGAGAGGAAACAGGTTGTCGCTCGTCCACACCCGAAGGTGGGCGAAGGGCGGCGGAGCGGGCCGCGAACCGGTGGCGACGACGAGCCGTTCCGCGGCGAACTCACGGCCACCCGCGGCGATGGTCTTCAGGCCGATGAAGCGGCCCTCGCCGCGAACGAGTTCAACCCCGGCATCGTCCACCCGGCCTTGATAGCGGCCGTCCACCTGGCCGACGTATCCATTGACGCTCTCGAAAATCCGCCGTGCATCGACGCCACGGATTTCCGCATCGATGAAATGCCTGCCGGCTTCACGCACGTGTCGCGCCGCTTCGGCGAAACCGATGAGCAGCTTCGACGGCACGCAGCCGCGGTTCGGGCAGACGCCGCCTAACAAATCGCGCTCGATCAGCAGGGTCTTCATGCCAGCCTTAGCGGCGGGAATGGCGAGGTTCGCGGCCCGTCCGCCGCCGAGCACGATCAGGTCGTAAGTTTCACCGTCGATGACTTTGAAACCCGCCCTCCCTCCTCGCCAGGTTCAGTCCCAAATAACAGGCATTCGGGCCGTGCGATCACAAGGCGCGGGAGGAGGACCCGAGGGATAAGAGCGGAAAACAGACGAACCGGAAGTCTCGGCGATGGCGTGCGGTTGATCGGAGAAAAGGAAGAAGCCATCCATGAAGTGCGGGAAGTCCGAAATGGTGCCTTCTGCACCGCTCTCACAGCCGAGGAGAAACGCCTCGCGGCGCTCAAAGCGCAGGAGCGTCGGCATTCTGCCGGCTGAGTGCGGGCGACATGCGGTCGCCCGTCTCGCCGGAATCGGCGGATAGAATGTCCGCGGCACTCGGCGTTCAGAATGAACGCGCTCCTTGCCCCATTTCCCCGCCTCCGGTCCGACCCATTGGCTCTTTCAGGGGCCTCCGGCAGAAAGCAAATTCCTGCTGGCAGAGGCACACCACATGCTTGCCTGCGAGGAGCGCAAGCGGCTGAGCAAGGAGTGAGGGGGAGAAGAGGCAAGGATTCCTCGCTTGACCGCGCTTTGGCATGAAATATGGTTACCCATATGAAGACAACCATCGAGATTGCCGAACCTCTTCTTCTGCGTGCCAAGGCGCGTGCCCGGGAGCAGCGCATCACATTGCGCTCGCTGATTGAGGAATCTTTGGCGGCGGCACTGGATCAGCCCCGGTCGGCAGCGCGGGTGCAACCGGTCACCTTCAAGGGCAAGGGCCTGAGTCGGGAGTTTGAAGGCGCTTCGTGGGATCAGATCCGGGATTCGATTTACCCATGATCGCCGTTGATACCAACCTGCTCGTGTATGCCCATCGCGAGGATTCGCCATGGCATGAGAAGGCTCTTGCCCGCGTGACGGAACTTGCCAATTCGGGTTCGCCTTGGGCGATTCCGTGGTCCTGTGTGCATGAATTCCTCGCCATCGTGACGCATCCGAAAATCTACAATCCGCCGACACCGCTGGTCACGGCGCTGGCCGCAGTGGAGGCATGGCAATCCAGTCCGGGATTGAGATTCCTAGCGGAAGGTCCGGGGTATTGGGAGGTCATTTCCGCACAGGCAAGCTCCGGGATGATCAAGGGACCAAAGATCCACGATGCGAGAATCGCCGCAATCTGCCTGCACCATCGGGTGAAGAAACTTTGGACCGCGGATCGGGATTTCTCGTCGTTTCCGAAACTGGTTTGTGAGAACCCGCTGATCTAGCCTTCCGGACCGGACGCCGGTGACCCGCGAAAGGGAGCGTCGACATTCTGTCGACTGAGTGCAGGCGACATCCTGTCGCCCGTCTTGCCAGGAGCAGCAGATAGGATGTCCGCGGCACATAGCGTTCAGAATGAACGCGCTCCTTGCCCCTTTTCCTCGACACCTCCCGGAGAAACCTCCAGAACAACCACTTCGCGCAAGCCGCGCGTCCGTTTTCCATTCCGCGCGTCACCGCAATGGTGCATTGCCGGGCTGAATCGAATATATTGCCTCGACTCAGCCACCTCATGAAAACCACCCCCGTCCTGCGCGCGCTTGCGCTCGTCCTTGCAGTCACCTCCACGGCGCTGCACGCGCAGGTGCCGCAGATCCTCAACTACCAGGGCCGCGTCGCCTTCGGCGATCCGCCGGTGAACTTCGACGGCTCCGGAGGGTTCAAGTTCGCGCTGGTCCAGGGCGAGGGTCCCACCTTGCTGTGGAAAAACGACGGCTCCGCCGGAAACACCGAGCCGGCCGCCGCGGTGACGCTCCCCGTGACCAAGGGCCTCTATTCGGTGCTGCTTGGCGCGAACATGACACCGATCCCGAACGCCGTCTTCGCCAACCCTGACGTGCGCCTGCGGGTGTGGTTTGACGACGGCACGGCCAACGGCTCGCAGCTTCTCACGCCCGACCAGCGGATCGCGGCGGTGGGCTATGCGATGGTGGCGGATACGCTGAGCCCAAACCCGACGATATCGGGGACAGTGGCCGCCACCGCTTTCAGCGGCGATGGATCGAGTCTCACCGGCCTGAATGCTGACAATCTCGTTGGAACCGTGTCGCCCGCGCGTTTACCAACCGGAACCGTCATCAACGATTTGATAAGCTTCAGTTATCTTCAACCCAACGGAAGTGGCTTTGAAATCAGCTCCAACTTCTGGACGCGGACAGGCATCTTTGTTTTTCGCGGCACCGGCACCGGAGGGATGCCAACCAGAGCCTGCGCAGTGCTTTACACCACCAATTCCAACACCTGGCACAGGATCCGCCTCTTCGACGTGACCAACAATCAAACCGTTGCCATATCATCCCCGTCTAACATTTGAGCGCCGTCTAGCCCATCGGTGGTTGATCTGGGACCGTTGGCCAATCTTCCGTCGAACCAGGCGGTTTTTGAGATCCATATCCTGGCAACTGATGCCACAGGCAATACCGGGGTCTCCGGACGGCAGTCCATAGGACTCTGCACCTTCCAGATGTTCTGAGGATTGAGTGAACTCCACATGGATCATGGAATCATGAAACACCCCCATTTCAGAACAACACCACATCGGTCGGTCGTGCCCCGCCGAGCCGTAAGTGTGTGGCTCGTGATGCTGCTCACGCTGATGCCCAGCCTGGCCTTCTCCATGCAGATCTTTGTCAAGACGCTGACTGGCAAGACCATCACGCTGGAGGTCGAGGCCAGCGACACCATTGAGAATGTGAAAACCAAAATCCAGGACAAGGAAGGCATCCCGCCCGACCAGCAGCGCCTGATTTTCGCAGGCCAAGTTTTGGAGGATGGCCGGACCCTCTCCGACTACAACATCCAGAAAGAGAGCACGCTGCATCTCGTCCTCCGGCTGCGGGGCGGGAGCGGGCGCACCAGCGCGAACTATACCATTTCTGTTGAAACTATCGATGCCAGTGGCCCGCGCACCACCAGCGCCGCCTACACGAACGATGGCAGCCTCGGCGGCATCACTGGCATTTCCAGCGTCGCCACCCCGGCGCAAACCGCCAAGGCCGGCTACCTCGGCCAACTCACCGAAGTGACCGCCCTGCAGCTCGCCGCCACGCCGACGACGGTCAGCGAAACCGCCCCCCGCCAGCTCAGCGCCGCGCAGTGGCTCGATGACGATAGCCTCACCGCGCTGCTCGCCACCGACGTGACTTGGAGCGTGGCCAGCGGACCGCTCAGCAGCATCGACACCAGCGGCCTCGCCACTGCGGATGTGGCCTATCAAAACACCGCCGCCACCGCGCAGGGCGACTACGCCGGAGCCAGCGGCACGCTCGAACTCATCGTGCTCGACAGCATTCCGGACAATTTCGGCAGCTACGCCGGGGACAATCTCGCCGATGACTGGCAGTTTGATCACTTCGGCTTGGACAACCCGCTCGCCGCGCCCTTGCTCGATCCCGACGGCGACGGCCAGAACCACCTTTTCGAGTTCACCGCCGGACTCATCCCGACCAACCCGCTGTCGCGTTTCCTCGTCACCATCGCGCCGGTCCCCGGCCAGGCGACGCAGAAACAAGTCGTGTTTGATCCCGTCGTTGCCGGTCGCAGCTACACGGTGAAAACCAGTCCCGATCTCGCCGCCGCCTCATGGACCACGCTCGCCGGCAACACCAGCAGCGACACCAGCGCCACGGCCGTCAGGAAATTCTATAAGGTCGAGATCGTGACGCCGTGAGGTGGGAAGGGACTCGACTTCCGGGTGTTCCTGCGCGTGAGATGAGAATGGAAGACCGGGGCCGCCTCAGCTCGGAACACGCTGGAATGTTTGTGTTTGCAGGGAATTCGGCGATTTTTACAGTTTGGAATTCACTACGAAACTTCGTGATCCACGAAGTTTTGCTAGGGGATTACGAAATTTCGTGGTAGCTGCCTGTGGATGAACATGGATGCCCTGCAGGACGTGATTGTGGCTATTTCCGAGCATCGGTCCGTTGATGCGACTCTGCTCCAGATCACCGAGCATGTGAGTCAATGCCTCAGGATAGATCACGAGGACTTGGGGCCACTGACCACGGATGACGCGCTGGTGCGCATTTGATTAATCGAGCCAGGTGACAAATGCGCCCGTTGCAATTTGCGCAGCGAGTGTCCCGACCAGCGCGAATGCCTGCACCTCGTTGCCAGCGCAGGCAAGCTGAGGAATCCGAATGAAGATTGGCGAAGGCTGGATGTGTTAGCTGACTCGGCGGAGGGCTGGTCGCGTTCTCCGGTTGGCGTGACCAACATCGGAATGATCGCCAAGACCGGAGTTTCAATCGCCACCGACATGATGGAACCGGGCCCGGATCACGATGGGCTTCCGGATTGGGGCCCGGCCGAGGGGGTGGTCTCGTTCACCGGACGAGCCCTGCAATTTCGCGGGCAGGTGCTGGGAGTGTTGGCGGTTTTCTCACGCCAAAAACTTCATGCCGACGTGAACGACTGGCTGCGGATCTTTGCGAACCATGCGGCGGTGGCGATCGGTAACGCCCGCGCCTTTGAGGAAATCGAATACCTCAAGGAACGGCTGGAGGAGGAAGTCAGTTATCTGAGAGATGAAGTGAGCGAGGTGCGCGGGTCTGGAAATCTGGTTGGCGAGAGTCCCGCACTGCGCAAGGTGCAGCAGCAGATCGATCTTGTCGCACCGACCCAGGCCACGGTGTTGATCACCGGCGAGAGCGGCACCGGCAAGGAGTTGGTGGCGCGTGCGATCCATGAGCGCAGCCCGCGACGCGAGCGGCCGATGATCACGGTCAACTGCAGCGCGATTCCCGAGGCCTTGTTTGAAAGCGAATTTTTCGGCCATGCGCGCGGCGCGTTCACCGGAGCGCAACGCGACAAGCCCGGGCGCTTCGAACTCGCGAGCGGCGGCACGCTATTCCTCGATGAAATCGGCGAGCTGCCCTTGCCGATGCAGGCGAAACTGCTGCGTGTCCTGCTGGAGCAGGAAGTCGAACGGGTCGGTGAAACGAAGGCCCGCAAGATCGATGTGCGGGTGTTGGCCGCGACCAACCGCGACCTCGCGGCGGAAGTCGAAGCCGGGCGTTTCCGGCAGGATCTATTCTATCGGCTCAGCGTGTTTCCGATAGAAAATCCGCCGCTGCGTGAGCGCCGCGAGGACATCCCGCGGCTGGCCGAGCATTTCATCCGGGTCGCCGCGAAACGCATGAACCGCAGGCCGCCGAAGTTCACCAACGCCGCAGCCCGCCAACTTTCCGCCCGTGACTGGCCTGGCAATGTCCGCGAGTTGCAGAATGCGGTCGAACGCGCGGTGATCCTATCGCAGGGAAATCCGCTGCTGTTCGACGAGCCTTCCGCGCCACCCAAGGCTCAGGCATCACCACTTGTTGAGGTAGCATCACTGCTCACGCGCTCCGAGTTGAAAGCACGCGAACGCGAAAGCCTCGCCGCCGCCCTCGCCCAGTCCGGCGGGAAAATTTTCGGCCCCGATGGCGCGGCGGCGCTGTTGGGGATGAAGCCGACAACGTTGGCATCCCGCATCAAGGTGCTGGGATTGACGAGGAAACAGCTCCGCTCAACAGGAGGATGGGTTACCTGTCACTTCTATCGAATCCGCAAGGCTCTGAGGAAATCAGGGAGGCGAAGTTGATGCAGTAGCGGAGCCCGGTGGGCTTGAGCCGTCCTCCTGCGTCACTTCGTAATGAATGGGAGTTAGTTTTTTCCTGAGTTCCATCCGAGCAGGCGTGTCCTTACCGCTGGCGAGGGTGAGGGCGAAGATGCCTGCGGCAATGGCAAGCAATGGGATTGTGTGTTTTCTATTCATGGTTGAATTCTTTCTTTCAACAATGGGTCGTTGGCGTGTGCGTTGGGCGGACGAGGGAAACCTGGTTTCCCTTTGAAAGAAGATCACCGAAATGGAATCCACGGTGTGGGGCCGGGATGTGGACGGCACCGGCGGTGCCGTCTTCCGAGGCCACAATGGAAATCATAATCCACAGCCGGAAATCCCGGGGAAGATACCGTGGTGGTTGCGCCTGATCCAGCTCGTCTTCTACCAGTCCCAGCCCGCCATCCCGATGGAAAAGCCTTGATGCCGGCCCGCCAATACCATCGGCTTGGGGAGTAGAGATATTTCCGAAACATCCCACTCTTCGACCATGAAACTCCATAACACGCCGCCTGTCGTTTTCCCTTTCCGTGCCGCCAGCCCGTCCGGGATGAGCGTCGAACTGAATGCCAACGGCTCCATCCGGCGGATGGACTGCGGAGACGTCATGCTGAATGTGTTTCTCGGCAACGAAGCCGAGGGCGGCCCGGCCAACATCTATCTGCGCCGTCTCGGACAGACGGTGGAGTCGATTCCGCTGCTAGGTCCGGGCAGCCCGGCTTCCTATCAGGCATGCGGCAGCGGCATGGTTGCCTGCGGCGCCTGGGGCGGTCTGGCTTTCCGCCTGCGGCTGGTGCTGGCGGAGTCGGCCAAGGCGTGGTTCTGGCACGTGGAGCTCGAAAACACCGGCGATGAACCCGTCACCTGCGACCTGATCCACACCCAGGACATCGGCATCGCCCACTACGGCGCGGTGCGGCTCAATGAATTCTACGTGTGCCAATACGTGGACCACGCGCCGCTCGAGCATGCTGTGAAGGGCGTGGCCGTCGCCTCGCGGCAGAACCAGTCGATGGGCGGGCGCTGCCCGTGGACGGTGATCGGATCGCTCGGAAAAGCCGTCGCCTACGCCACGGACGCGCTTCAGTTCCATGGTCTTTCCACCCGTGCGGGCGGCAAGCCCGTTGCCCTAACGAACGGCCTTCCGGGAAAGCGGCTGCAGCATGAGCACTCGCTGGTCGCCATCCAGGACGAGCCGGTCGTGCTCGAACCGGGCGCGAAATCGCAACGCGGATTTTTCAGCTGGTTCGAGGCGGACAAACCGGCCGCCACCTCCGCGGAGGACGGCTGTTGGATCGATGCCGCGCTGGCCCTGCCGGAAGCGGTCTGCCCGCCGTGGCCGGAGGAAACCACCGGGGAACGCCTCGCTCCAAGCCTTTTCACCGCCGCCGGGTTGTTGGAATCGGTGGATCTTGATGAGGCGGAAATCCGGGATTTCTTCGGTGGGACCCAGCTCCACGCGGAACGCGAGGATGGTCAACCGGAGTCGTTTTTCACCGGCCGCCAGAGCCATGTGGTGCTTCGGCGGAAGGAGCTCAAGGTGCTACGCCCCCACGGCCATCTCCTGCGTTCCGGCGGATCGCTGACACCCGACGAAGCCGCCCTGACCTCCACCGCGTGGATGAACGGCGTGTTCCACTCGATGGTCACCCAGGGCCACGTGAGCATCAACCGCTTTCTATCCACTTGCCACGGCTATCTCGGACTGTTCCGCAGCCACGGCCAGCGGGTGTTTGTGGACGTCGATGGCGCGTGGGTTTTGTTAGTCATGCCGTCGGCGTTCGAAATGAGCCCGGATTCCTGCCGCTGGATCTATAAACACGAGGGGGGGGTGATCGAGGTGGTTTCCACCGCTCCCGATGACAGGCACGAGCTTTCCTTGGCGTTGACGGTCCTGAAGGGTGAACCTGCCAGGTTTCTGATCTCTCACCACGTCGCCATCAATGGCGATGACGGCAGTTCCTCCGTGCCTGTCAGCTATGAGTTGGATGACGACACGGCGTTCGTCCGTGCCATCCCGGACAGCGACGTGGGCCGGCGTTTCCCGGACGGCGGATTCCTCGTCGGACCGGCCGAGGGCACGGATGTCGAGAGCATCGGCGGCGACGAATTGCTCTTCGCGGACGGGGATTCGCGCCACCAGCCGTTCCTCTGCTTCATCATCGCGCGAAGCACCCGCGCCGGACTGGTCATGCGCGGCCGACTCGTTGATGAGGCGGCCGGACAGACCGGACACTTCTGGGAATCGATCGCCTCCGGTTTGAAGATCACCGCGCCCGAGGCAAGCCCGTTGGCGGCGGCGGCGGAGCGTGCCGGTGAGATTTTCCCATGGTTCATCCACAACGCGCTCGTTCATTACCTTTCCCCGCGCGGCCTGGAACAATACTCCGGCGGCGGCTGGGGCACCCGCGATGTTTGCCAGGGACCGGTCGAGCTGCTGCTCGCGCTCGGCCGTTACGAGCCAATACGGGATCTGTTATGCCGGGTTTTTCGCCAGCAGAACGCCGACGGCGATTGGCCTCAATGGTTCATGTTCTTCGACCGCGAGCGCAACATCCGGCCGGAAGACTCGCACGGTGACATCGTCTATTGGCCGCTGCTCGCCCTCGCCCAGTATCTATCGGCCACCGGGGACTCCTCCGTGCTCGACGAGTCCCTCCCGTATTTCCATCCGGACGGGGACGCCGCCGCGGAAACAGCCACCGTCTGGCAGCACGTCGAACGCGCGCTGGACCTGATCGGGCGGCGGGTGATCGAAGGCACCTCGCTCGCCGCCTACGGCCACGGCGATTGGAACGACTCGCTCCAGCCCGCCAAGCCGGACATGCGCGAGCGGCTTTGCAGTTCCTGGACGGTGACGCTCAACTATCAGACCTACACCGCCCTGGCCGCCGCTTTCCGGCACCTTGGAAACGCGGGCCGCGCCGAGGAGTTCGAGGCGATGGCCGCCAGGATCCTCGAAGAATTCCAGCGCGTGCTCATCGTGGACGACGTCCTCGCCGGCCTCGCCTATTTCCATGAGGGCGGAAAAACCGACCACTTGCTCCACCCCCGTGACGGCACGACCGGTTTGTCCTACAGCCTGCTGCCGATGATCCACGCCATCATCAACGACATGTTCAGCCCGGAGCAGGCGGCGGCCCACCTCGGCATCATCCAAAAGCACCTGCTAGGTCCGGACGGCGCGCGTCTGTTCGACCGCCCGATGGCCTATCACGGCGGCCTGCAGACTTATTTCCAGCGGGCGGAAAGCGCCAGCTACTTCGGGCGGGAAATCGGCATCATGTACATGCACGCCCATCTCCGCTACTGCGAGGCGCTCGCCCGCTTCGGCGATGCGGATGGCTTCTTCCGCGCCCTCTGCCAGCTCAACCCGATCGCCATCCGCGAACTGGTTCCCTCCGCCGCGCCGCGCCAGGCGAACTGTTATTATTCGAGCTCCGACGCCGCCTTCGCCGACCGCTACGAGGCCTTCAGCGACTATGACAAGGTGAACCGCGGCGAGATCGCGCTGGAGGGCGGCTGGCGCGTCTATTCCAGCGGTGCGGGCATCGGTGTGCGCCTGATCATGCAGTGTTTCCTCGGGCTGCGTCTGGAGAAATCCGCGCTGGTCGTGGATCCGGTCATCGCTCCGGAACTGGACGGGCTGACGGCGCGCCTGGATCTGGCAGGTCACCCGCTCGAAGTGGTTTACCGCACCGGACAGAACGGGCGCGGACCGGTTGCCATCGACCTCAACGGCACGTCCATCGAGTTCAGTCGCGAAGCCAATCCTTACCGCCCCGGAGCTGTCCGGGTTGGCATGGATGAACTTGAACGGCGACTGACCGATGCGGGAGACCGGCTGACGATTTTGTTGGGCTGACATCCCGCCCCTCCTAATAGAAAGGCGGCGGAGGGAAGGTCAGCGGCTTTGCCCGCTCGCCGGGAGTTCCCTGGTGAAGAGTTCTGTCAGGTAGTCCGGGGTCAGCAGGGCGGGTGTGATGTGCGGTTCCTTGCCGGGGACGAGCAGGACGTTGACGGGGATCGCGCTGCGCCCCATTTGCTTGAGCTTGGCATCGATGGCGGGGCTCGGATTGGTCTTGTCGGCCCTGAGGAGGACGATCCCTTTTTTCTCGATCAAATCAATCACCGGGCGGGTGTAGGCGCGGCTCTTGTTGAGCTGGCAGGTCAGGCACCACTTGGCGGTGTAATCGACAAAAACCGGGCGGCCTTCGGCAAGCAGGCGGTCCTCTTCCGTCTGGGACCAGGTCCCCCATTCGGCGGCGGTCTTGGTTTCCACGGCACCGGTTTCCGGCTGCCCGGCAGGCCACGGCCACGCGAGGAGGATTCCTCCGGTGCAGAGAAGCGCGGCCAGGACCTTGGCGGTCAGGCGGGCGGAAGAGCTTCTAACCGGCTGGTTCCAACGGCCGTAGATCCATGCGGCGGTGGCCACCGCACTGAGTCCGAGCATGACCCAAAGGCCCTTTTGCCCCTCGTCGAGGTCGAACACCTGGGCGCTGTAAACCCAGAGGAAAATGGCCGCGGTGGCGAACAGGAGAAACGACATTCCCTGTTTGAACGACTCCATCCACGGTCCCGGACGCGGCAGTTTTTCGACCAGGGCGGGAAACACCGAGAGCACGAGATACGGCAACGCCAGGCCGATGGCCATGAAGGTGAACGCGGTGAAAAACGGCAGTGCGGGCAGTGCCACGGCGACCCCGATGGCGACTGCCAGAAACGGGCCGGAGCAGGGAGTGGCGATGAGCGTGGCGAGCACGCCCGAGAAGAAGGTGCCGGCGATGCCTTGTTTTTGGACCAGGTTCCCGCCGATTCCCGTGACGGAAGTGCCGATTTCAAAGACGCCGAACAGGTTCATGCCCAGGAGCAGCATGATGAGGATCGTTCCCAGGGTGACACGCGGGTCCTGAAGTTGGTTGCCCCAGCTGGTGATCCCTCCCAGAAAGAGCGCGAGGGAAAGCACCCAGAAGGAGAGCAGCACGCCCGCGGCAAAGACCAGGCCGTGGACCACGATTTTTTTCCGGTCATGCCCGGCCTGTTGGACGAAGCCCATGATCTTGAGGCCGATGACGGGAAACACGCAGGGCATGAGATTCAGAATCAGTCCGCCCAGAAACATGCCGCCGAAGATCTTGAGAAAGGTGAAAAACGGCAAGGGCTGGGGAGTCGTGCTGATGGCAGCGGGGGAGGGAGTTCCGATCGTTGTCTCTGGAATCAAGACCGGGCGGGCGCCGATGAGAATGCCGGAGAGGGAATTCCCCTGCGGGATGTCGTTGTCGAGCATGTCCTTGGCCGCCCGGGGCAGGCGGATCAACCAGGCCTTGCCGTCGCGCTGGATCGAGCCGCCGGAGCCGCCGGATTTGACGAAGGGTTGGTCCGGAATGAAATCCGTGGGTTCGCCTTCGATGGCTTCACCGGGTTCCACGCGGAGCAGGATGTCGCTTCCGTCCGGCCGTGCGGAGATTTTCGCGTTGGTGAGTTTCGCGGGTTGGCTGGCGCGGGCTTTTTCGAACAGTCCGGCGTTCGCCGGATCCTTTTCCGAAGCGGCCGCCACCGGGAGGTTGAGCGTGAAGGATTTTTCTTCGTTGAGGCAGCTTTCCTCGCAGATCTGCCAGGACGCGTCGGCGGTGAGGGTGATGGTTTTGCCGGTTTCAAGGGTGGCCGGAGCGGTGATCTCGACGAGGAACACCGGGCTGCCCGGATAGACGAAGCTTTTCCCGAAGTAGCCGTCCTTGACCTCGGGGACCGGCCACTGGATCGGGCCGGCGGTGAAGCCTGGCGGCAGGGTCCACTTGATGGCGGGGGACTGCTCGACGCCGCCGCTGTTCTGATAGTAACTGTGCCAGTTCGCCGGATGGTCGAGCTTGAGAGCGAGGGTGAATGGCTTGCCGGGAGCGATGGCCTTCTCCTCGGATAGCAGATTGGCGACTGAAGAGAGGGTTTCCGTTTGGCCCGATGCGGCGGACACGCTGAAGACGAGGATGAGGAGAAAATGGGTGATGCGGTGCATGGGCAAGTGAGTCTAAGAAACGCGGGGGTGGATTTTCATCCAAAAAAAACGGGACGTTCGGAAATCGGACGTCCCGTCTCGAGAAAGAAGCGGATTTCAGTAGCGACCGTATTGTTCCTGGTCGCGGGCATTGCCGTAGGTGCCGCCGACGACCGCTCCACCGGCGGCTCCGAGCGCGGCGCCTTCGAGGGCGCGGCCGGATTGGTGGCCGATGACTCCGCCGAGAAGCGCGCCGCCCAAGGCTCCGGTGGCGGCACCGCGTTGCGTGTTAGGGCCGGCGGGTGCGGCGCAGTTGGAAAGGGCGATCGCCGTGATGGCGCTGGCGAGGGATAGAACGATTGATTTCATGGATGTTGACGGTGGAGACACTGGTAAACGAGACGCGGGGTATTTCAAGGGAATTTACCCGCCCCGCAGTTTGAGAGACCCGGTGGGCGTGCGGAATATTCAATCGGATTCGGCGACTTGACGTGCTGGTGCGGGCTCCGGATCCGGTTTTAAGACTTGGAACGATCCGGCGGAAGGCTGATTTTGCGGGGGCTGCGCGGGAATTTTTATTTTTTAGAACTTATTTCTTGCAAGTCGGGCGGGAAGATGCAAGTTTCTCCATGTCGCAAGACAAGGCGGTCCGACTGAGATGCCTCCCGGGTTAATGGGTTTTTCCTAGGAGTGATGATCAGTCGGGTCGCTTATTTTTTTGCCCGTTTTCTGCCCCTTGCAGGACTTCCCGAAGATTCGGTTTCCTCAATCCCGGCCCATTTGCTACATCGCGCGCATGAAATTGATCCGGTTCGGTGACGAGGGGCGTGAGGAGCCGGGAATTCTCTTGCCGGACGGGCGCTTGATCGACGCGAGCGGCGAATTCAACGACTACGACGAGGGGTTTTTCGCGATGGGCGGGATCGAGTCGCTTGCGGAGTGGGTGGCGGACGGCTGTCCGGGCGGGGCCGAGGTGGATCCTTCAGTGAGGCTGGGCCCGGCGGTGGAGCGGCCTTCGAAATTGGTTTGCATCGGGAAAAACTACCTCGAGCATGCCAAGGAGCTGGGGGAAGGGATTCCGACGGAGCCGACGATTTTCATGAAAGCGACGAGCGCGTGGAGCGGGCCGACCGACGATGTGATCATCCCGCGTGGCTCGACGAAGCTCGATTACGAGGTGGAGCTCGCGGTGGTGATCGGGCGGACGGCGTCGTATGTTGATGAGCGGGAGGCGATGGATTACATTGCGGGTTACTCGACGTTTTGCGATTTTTCGGAGCGGGCCTTCCAGAAGGAAATGGGCGGGCAGTGGACCAAGGGAAAGAGTGCGGACAGCTTCGCGCCGATGGGGCCGTGGCTGGTGACCGCGGACGAGATCGGGGATCCCCAGAAATTGCGCTTGTGGTGCAAGGTGAACGGGGAACTGCGGCAGAACAGCTGGACCGGGGACATGTCGTTTTCAGTCCGGCAGTTGATCAGTTACGTCAGCCGGTTCATGACCTTGCTGCCCGGCGACGTGGTCGCGACCGGCACTCCGAGCGGGGTGGCGATGGGGATGAGCCCGCCGAAATACTTGCAAGCGGGGGATTTTGTGGAATGTGGTGTGGAGGGTTTGGGCGAACTCGCCCAGCGGGTGGTGGCCCTTCGATAAGATGAGACGATCGTTTTCCAGAACCAAGCGGGCCATGCATCCCTGGCCGCAGCCGCCGGGCGGGCCGCATTATTCGGTGTGTCATTTTTGCGACACGCTGCACGAGGCCGCGCCGCTGGCGGAGGGGGTGGCCGCCCGTTGCCGCTGTTGCCGGGCGGTTCTCTATCAAAACCGCCCGGCCTCGCTGGCGCGGGTGACCGCGTTTTCCATCGCCGCGCTGGTTTTGATGTTCGTGGTGAACTGGTTTCCGTTTCTCACGATGGATGCGGCGGGCATCCGGACGACTTTGAACCTGGCATCCGGGGCGAGGGCGCTGATCGCGGAGGGCAGCCCCTTGCTGGGCGTGGCGCTGGCGCTTTTCACCATCGTCACTCCCTTGTCGCTGGCGGGAGGGCTGATTTATGTTTGCGCGCCGCTCATGTTCGGAAGGATCGCGCCGGGGGCGGTCCACGTCGCCAAGTGGCTGAACAGGGCCGAGCCATGGAACATGATCGAAGTGTTCCTATTGGGCGTGCTGGTCAGCCTGCTGAAGCTCAACAAGCTGGCGGACGTCCATTTCGGCCCGGGCTTCTGGGCCTTCGGCGCGGTGATGCTGTGCATGGCGGCGGCCATCGCCGGCATCGACCGGGATGAACTTTGGGATCGCTTGGAGGTGGCCAAACGATGAGCGGTTCATTGCCACGAGCAGCGGCGCGGGGATTGGCGGGGTGCCACACGTGCGGGAAAGTCTCTCCGGTCGGCCTCGGCCGCTGCCCCCGCTGCGGGTCGCCTTTGCACCTGCGGAAACCGGACAGCATCCGGCGGACGATGGCCTTCATGCTGGCCGCCGCGGCGCTCTATGTTCCGGCGAATTTCCTGCCGATGATGACGATGGTCGAGCTGGGCGAGGTGACCAGCAACACGATCGTCGGAGGGATCATTTACTTTTGGAAAGGCGGGGCTTACCCGATCGCGCTGGTTATTTTGACCGCATCCATCGTGATTCCGCTGCTCAAAATCATCGCCATCAGCTGGCTTTGCCTGGCGGCGACGGGCAAGCTGCACCCGTCGCCCGCGATGCTTGGGAAAATGTACTGGTTCACCGAGCTGCTTGGCCGCTGGTCGATGGTGGACATCTTCGTGGTGGGGATTTTGGTGGCGCTGGTGCAGCTCGGCAATTACATGACCGTCACGCCCGGCCCCGGCGCGCTTGCATTCGGCGGGGTGGTCGTGCTTACGATGGTCGCAGCGATGAGCTTCGATCCCCGACTCTTGTGGGACCAGCTTGAAATGCTCGAACTCGATTCTTCAACTTTTAAAAAAACAGACACTTGAGCGAAACGGAAACGACATCATCTCCCGCCGCCACACCGGAATTGCGGGCGGCGCAACGCTGGAACATCGTCTGGGTGGTTCCCATTCTGGCGCTCGTGATCGGCGGCTGGATGATTTACCGCAGCGTCAGCGCGCAGGGCCCGGTCGCATACGTCCGCTTCGACACCGCGGACGGAATCGGGGCGGAGAAAACGGAGGTTCGCTGCCGCTCGGTCCGGGTGGGATTCGTCAAGGAGGTCACTCTGGCGGAGGATTTGAAATCGGTCGTCGTGCGACTTGAACTCAATCCGGATTCCGGGCGCCTGTTGCGAGACGGGGCGAATTTCTGGGTCGTGCGGCCGCGGGTTTCCACCACCGATATCTCGGGCCTCGGGACCCTGATCACCGGCGCCTACATCGAGCTCGACCCCGGCCCGGCGGATGGCGAAGTGGTCCATCACTTCGAAGGCTTGGAGACGCCGCTGCCGACCAATCGCGACATCCCCGGCCGTCGCCTCGTCCTCACCGCCGAGCAGGCGGGCTCGCTCACCGCGGGATCCCCGATTTATTACCGCGGCTTTGAAGTCGGGCGGATTGAAAGCCGCAAGCTCGATCTCGAAGGCCAGCGAGTCACCTACGATGCCTTCGTCAGCGCGGAATACAGCTCCCTGGTGAAAGAAAACACCCGTTTCTGGAACACCAGCGGCATCGACATCAGCGCCGGGGCGGATGGTTTCAAAGTCCGGACCCCGTCGTTCCAAGCGATGGTCTCCGGCGGCGCGACCTTCGGCGTGCCCGAGGGCGTGGTGGCGGGGTCTCCTGCGGCGGATGGTGCGACGTTCACCCTGTTCTCCGACGAAGACGCGGCGGACAAATCCACCTTCAATCCCACCATGAAATTCGTCCTGCTCTTCGACCAATCCGTCCGCGGGCTGGTCAAGGCCGCTCCCGTGGAATTCCGCGGCATCCCCATCGGGCGCGTCGCGGACATTTCCTTCGATTATCTCAAGTCCGCCGAGGATTCGCGGATTCCGGTGCTGGTGGAAATCGATCCCTCCCTGTTGCGGCGCGAGGCGGCCGAGAAAATCAACAAGCCCGATGGCGAGTTCCTCCAGGACGCCGTCGCCCGAGGCCTGCGCGCCTCCTTGAAAACCGGCAGCCTGCTCACCGGCGCGCTTTACGTGGATCTCGACTACCACAAGGATTCGCTGCCCGCCGAGCTGACGAAAGTGGGCGATTACTCGTCGATTCCCACGGTTTCCTCGGGTCTTGCCCAGTTGGAAGCCAAGCTCACTGCCATCCTCGACAAGGTTCAGGCTCTACCACTTGAGGGAACCATGAAGAAAATCGACACATTGGCCGAGGAGGCGACCGCCACCATCGCCTCCGCCCGCAAGATGCTCGATTCCGAGGAGTTCGCCAGCCTTCCCGCGGACTTGAAAAACACGCTGGGCGCGCTTGAAAAGTCCGTTTCCAGCGTCGGCCCGGACGGCGCGATCCAAGGCGATTTGCTCCGCACTCTGGATGAACTCCGCGCGGCCTTGAGGTCCATGAAGTCCATGACCAACACCCTTGAGGAAAAGCCTAACTCGCTGATCTTCGGCAAGGATGGCTCGGGCAATCCCATCCCCAAAGCCCCGAAAGCCGGCCGCTAAATCATTTTCCCACCATGAATCGTTTTTTCATTCTCCTTGCCGTGCTGCTGCTCGCCGGTTGCGCCCAGTCCAACAAGAATTTCTACGTTCTCACCGCCAGCGGCCCCGCGCCCTCGGGCGGCGACCTCGGCATCGGCGTCGGGCCGATCACCCTCGCGGAATACATCGACCGCCCGAACCTGGTGGTCCAGCAAGGGCCGAACCAGCTCGCCGTCTCCGAGGACAACCGCTGGGCCGGCGATCTTTCCGCCTCCATCGCCCGCGTCACCGCCGCCAACCTCGGCCGCGAAATGAAAACCGGCAACGTCCGCACCTATCCATGGCCGCGCGACGAGGAGATCGACTATCAGGTCACTCTCGACGTCCGCCAGCTCCACAGCGAGGCGGACGGCTACGCGGTCATCGAGGCGGGTTGGCGCGCCTATTCCCTGCCGGACCGGAAGCTCAAAGCCTCCCGCACCTTCGTGGACCGCGAGCCGCTGGCCACCGACGGCTACGCCGCGATGGTCGCCGCCCAATCCCGCCTGCTTGCCCGCCTGGCGGAGAATATCGCCGCCGGCTTGCGTTAGTTTTCCCCGCGGACCCGGACAGTCTCGATTTTGGGCTTGAACGTCGCGGGAGCCCGGCCTAGTTTTCCGTCCCCCCCGAGATGTCCGTTCACGCTCACGCACGATGGCTTGCCGTCTTTTTGTTCCCCGCCTTTCTGTTCCCCGCCTCGCTGTTAGCGGCTCCGGTCGGAACGAATACCGGCTTTGAGAACGGCCTCACGGGCTGGACGTATTCCAATGTCGCGGTGGAAACCGGAGGTGCTTTCGAGGGCGACAAGCGACTGAATTTGAAAAACGGATTTATCTCCCAGACCTTCAGCGGGCTGGTGGCCGGGCAGCGTCACTCGGTCCGGCTCGCCTACATTTGGACGGGCGCGGACTATTTGCTCGGCCATGCGCGGGTGAAAATCGATGGTGTGACCATCGGCGAGATCCACAACGGGCAGACGATCGAATACCTGAGTTGCAATGGATTCGAGTTCATCGCGGCGGCCGCCACCGCGGTCTTGCGAATCGAGTCGCTGGAAACCGGGACTAACGGGCTGCGGATCGATGCGGTTAGAATCGAGGCCGGCGGATTGCCGCTGCCGCCGGAAACGGCTTGGGCGAATCTTCAGGTCATGACGGATGCGCGCGGCGGGCGGGCCTTGGTGAATGGCGGCTTCGAGACCGCGATCGGCAGTCCTACAAACGATCCGAACAACAGCGGCCCCGTTGGCAATGAGCACCTCTGCGGATTTTCCCTGCCGGGCTGGCTGGTCACCCGCGAGAACATCGATGTCATCAAGTTCAGCTCCGCGAAACCGCCGCAAGGAGCGAACGCTTTGGATACCGGTGGTCACGGTCCCGGGGGAATCGCCCAGACGATCACGGGGCTTTCTCCGGGCGCTGCCTACAAGGTTTCTTTTTGGCATGCCCGTCACATTTACTGGGGCACCGGCGACATGACCGGGGATTTCCTCGCTAACGGGCAGGTCGTCGCCTCGCTGGTGAGGACGATCAACCAGACATGGGATCAAGGCTACAGCTTGATGAGTATCCCGGTGATCGCGGGACAGGACGGCAGGCTGACGGTCGAGGTGCGCTCGACCACCTTGGATCAAGGCGGGAACATCATCTACGACGACTTCCGGATTTCGAAAGGCGGGGACCTCTTCGGCAAGTGGGCCGCGAAATTCGGAGTGGCTGCCTCGCAGTCGGCAAATGACGACGGCGACTCGTTCTCCAATGGAATGGAGTTCGCCCTCCGCCTCGACCCCACGGTCAGGAGTGACGGCCCCCGGATGGTTGTGGAAGGCCGGGTCCGGAGCCTGCGGGTGCCCGTGTCCGGCGAGGCTTTGGCGCAAGGGTTCCTGCTGCGGCTGGAGTGCTGCCGCGATCTTTCGGATTGGGCGTTTGCCGGAGCCACCCTGGAGTCCGACAGCAGCGCGCCGGGGATCGACGGCGAGCGGATCTATCGATTCCAGGCGGGCGAACGCCGGCTTTTCTGGCGGCACGCGCTGACGAGCCCCTGAAGTCTGGCCCTCACGCGATCGCGTAGCGCGGAACATCTTGCGTCACGATCGTGAAAATGTAGGATCCGCCGTGAAATGGTGTTGGGGTTGCCTCCACTCCTGACCGCCCCGGCACGGCAGATGCTGTTCCTGCAATCCCCCTGATTTATGAATCTTCCCAAGCGTATCGGTTTGTTGATTTGCGCCGTCCTCTTTCTATCAGAAGTTGGCGGCGCGGCCTTGACTAAGGTCCTCGTCATTGAGGGTGCCAGCAATCACGACTGGCAGCGCCGGATCGAGAATCTCCGGTCCGTTCTCTCCCGCGACGGCTCGTTCCAAATGGACGTCGCCCTCGTGCCGCAGGATGTCGCCAGCCCGGAGTGGGCGGTGTGGAACCCCAATTTTTCCAACTACGATGTCGTCCTCTCCGGCTACAGCAACGCCACCGGAGGCGCGTCCTGGCCACCCGCCGTCCAAACCGCCTTCGCGGCCTACGTCCAAACGGGCGGCGGTTTTCTCGCCTTCCATGAGGCGAACCAAGCGTTCACCAACTGGCAGGAATATCAGAAGATCGTCGGTCTCACCTGGCACGACGCCGATACCGGCACCGCCTTCACGGTGAATGCTGACGACTCGCTGCTAGTTCATCCTCCCGGCTCCGGCTCGTTCACCGGTCACGGCGCCCGCGCCAACGTGCTGGTCAAACGCCACGGCCTGCCCGCCGTCCATCCGATCCACGCAGGCCTGCCGAACTCGTGGTTCGCCGCCGATTTGGAGGTCGTGCGTTTCCCCCGTGGGATCGCTCCGGATCTAGCGGGAAAAGTGACGATCCTGTCGTACGCCACCGACCCTGATCCCGACCCCGATCCACCGGAAGGCCAGCCCGCGCTCCAGCATCCGGTCGAGTGGACGGTGGCTTACGGCACCGGCCGCGTTTACGCCTCGACCTACGGCCACATCTGGGAGGACCAAGAGGAACCCGAAGGGATGCGCTGCGCCGCGTTTCAGGAAACGCTGGTCCGCGCCCTGAAATGGTGCGCCCAAAAAGATCCCGGCACCGCCGTGCCCTCGGATTTCCCGAGCACGAGCGCGGTCTCGCTCCGCCCTTACACCGAGGGCGTCGCCGGCTTCGGTGGTGGCAAGCCCGTCGCGCCCTTTTCCAACGGAAAACTCCCCACGCTGTCCATCGTTCCCACCGAGGTCGATACCGTCGCCGCCTTCCCTAACCTTGGCTGGGAGTCGCCGATCGCCGCCCTGCCATGGCCCGGATCTGGCAGCGAAATGATGGTCGCTGAAATGGACGGCCGGATCTTCCGCCTCCCGGACAACGACGCCGCGACTCCGGCGCAACTCGCCACCGCCCTCGATATCCGTGACCGCGTCTGGTACATGAACTGGGATCAGGGAGCTCCGACCCACAAACACGGCGGCATCCTCGGCTGCGCCTTCCATCCGCAATTCGGGCAGCAGAGCGCCGGCAAGGATTTCCTCTACGTTTACTACCTCCATCATTCCACGGATAATCCGGATGCGGTCATTGACTCGAACAATCCCTATTACGCCCGCCTCTCGCGCTTCACCTGGGATCCCGAGACCTCGGCTTTCAACCCTGCCAGCGAGTCGATCATGATCCAGCAGTTCGACACCGTCAAAGGCCATGATGGCGGCGGACTGGTCTTCGGCGGCGACGGTTTCCTCTATCTGAGCCTCGGCGACGAGGGCACGGAAAGCGCGGATTCCAACCCTCACACCCAGAAAATCGACGACCGCGCGCGCTCCGGCGTCTGGCGCATGGACGTGGACATGCAAGGAGGCGCGGTCAGTCATCCGATCGCCAACCAGCCAGCGGAACCCGCCCTCGGTGGCGCTAACCATTCTTTCACCCAGGGCTACTACATCCCGAATGACAATCCCTGGGTCGGTGTCGCTGGAGCCCTTGAGGAATACTACGCCATCGGCCTGCGCGAGCCGCACCGGATGACCTATGATCCGGTCGGCAACCGCTTCTGGATCGGCGACGTGGGCGCGGCGAACTGGGAGGAAGTGGACGTGATGGACCAGCCGGGCCTCAATTTCCAGTGGAACTACAAGGAGGGCACCGCCGACGGTGTCCGCGTCAAACCCGCCCCCCTGATCGGCACCGAGCGCGGGCCGGTCTATCAATTCGACCACGCCCAGGGAAATTGCATCATCGGCGGCTACGTTTACCGCGGCACGGCGATTCCCGAACTCGCCGGGAAATACATTTTCGGCGATAACAGCACCCAGCTCTACTACGCGCTGGAATACGATCCAGATACTAACGCCACGCTCTCCGTGACGCAGATCGGCCAAGGCCGCGCGGGTACGATCTGGAACGGCATCAGTTCTTTCGGCGTCGATTCGAGCAACGAGCTGCTCCTCCTGCAAATGGGCGCGGGCACCGCGGGCGGCGGCAAAATCTCCCGCATCAAGCGCGCCGGCACCATCAGCGGCCAGACTTGGGAATATCCGCCGCTGCTCTCCCAAACCGGGGTTTTCTCCGACCTCGCCACGCTCACGCCCGCGCAAGGGATGGTTCCGTATGACGTCAACATGCCGCTCTGGTCCTCCGGACTATCGAAAAAACGCTGGGTGATGATTCCCAACGACGGAGTCCCGAACTCGCCTGCGGAGCAAATCACCTACAGCGACAATCAAGCCTGGCAGTTCCCGGTGGGCACCGTCTTCGTCAAGCACTTCGCCCGCCCGGACAATGACGCGCCCCTTGAGACACGCCTCTTCGTCCACGGCAACGACGGCTGGGGCGGCGTGACCTACAAATGGCGCGCCGGCGGCACCGAGGCGGACCTGGTCGAGGACGGCCTCGTCGAGCCGCTCACGCTCGACGGACAAACCTTCGACTACCTCTATCCGTCGCGCAACCAGTGCATGCAGTGCCACCTGCCGGGCAGCGGCCCTGTCCTCGGATTCCGCACCCGCCAGTTGAACCGCAGCATGGCCTATCCCGGCGGCGTCACCGCCAACCAGATCGAATCCTTCAGCGCCGCCGGCTTCATCCCGAGAAACCTCAAGGCTGCGGATCTCGCCACCGTGATGACCTCCGGCGACATCCGCGACCCGAATCTATCAGACGAGAAATACGTCCGCTCCTACCTCGACAGCAACTGCTCGCACTGCCACCAGCCGGAAGGCAGTTCCCGCGCGTTCTTCGACGCCCGGTTCACCACGCCGCTCACCAACCAGTCGCTCGTCTGCGGCCCCTTGATCGACGGCCTCGGCCTGCCCGCGCCCGCGGTGATCAAGCCCGGCAGCCTGGACAACTCCGTGCTCTTCCAGCGCATCAGCGCGCACAACTCGCCCATCGTGATGCCGCCGATCGCCCGCGGTCCGGTCGATCACGCCGCCGTCGCGCGGGTGGCTAACTGGATTCTCTCGATGAACGCCGACTCGTGCACCAAGTCGCAGAGCTTCTTCGGCGGCGGTGCCCTCGGCATCACCGGCGCACCCGGGGAAGCCACCGGCGGCGACGTTTGGAAATCCAACATGGTCATCCAGAAAAACGCCACTTACACCAATACCGGATCCAGTCCCGTCACCCTGCGGCTCGACCGCTTTTCCTTCCACGCGCAGCTCGTCGGCGATCCGCTCACGCCCTTCATCGTGCGGGTGAACGCCCCGGACGACTTCACCGTCCTCGTCATCGGCAGCACCCGCAGCGGCTATTCCTCCGGCGCGAACGACCTCGCCTTCAGCGACGCCCCGCTCAGCATCACCCTGCAACCGGGCGAATCGATCGCCCCCGGCTTCCTCGACTCCAATCCTAACGGCACAGGCGGCGCGGGCGCGGAAGTTATCTCCTGGACTGACGGCGGCGCCTCCGTCTGGCATGGCGGCGGCCCCTTGGACGGCGATGCCGGCTCGCTCACCCTCGGCAGCGCCCCGGTCCCGGGAACCAACCTCATCGCCGACCAGGCCCGCGGCTATCAATTCGCCGTCACTTACAACCTCTCCTCGCTCCAGTTGGGCAACAGTCTCGACCTGCCGGGCTACCGACTCGTCGATGGAGCCAACTCGAATTTCGTGGTCAATCAAACCGAGTCGTTCACCAATCGAACCGCCGGAAATCTCACGGTCAGCGTCGACCGTTTCCGCTTCCACGCCTCGCAAGTCACCGATCCAGTGACCCCCTTCGTGGTGCGGATCAACGGTCCCGGCGACTTCACCGTGCTGGCCATCGGCGACGCCCGGCCGGTTTACTCTGTTGGAAACAATGACGTGCCGTTCTCCGGCGCGCCCGCCACCATCGTCATTGCTCCCGGCGAAACGATCGCGCCGGGCTTCGTGGACAATTTGCCCGACGGCAGCCCCGGGACCCAGGCCGGGGCGGTTAGTTTCATCGATGGAGGAGATTCCATTTTCTACCGCTACGACACCGAGGACCGGGGAGCCATCCTCGAACTCGGCCAGCCGCCGGTGGTGCCCTTCCGCTATCCGTTGGGGAGCGTCTTCCAGCGCGACTACCTGTTTGCCATCACCCTCGGCTTCGGTGGCAAGGAGGACGAGGACGGAGACGGCCTCAAGGACTCATGGGAACTCGCCTTCGCTCCGGGCCTCAACCCGCTCTCAGCCACTCGCGACAGCGACGGCGACGGGACAAGCGACCTCGCGGAATACCAGGCCGGCACCAGTCCCACCGACCGGACCAGCGTGATGAAAACGCTCAATCTCGCTCCCGCGCCCGCTGGCGCTTCCGCCCTCATCCAGACCGTCCCCGGCCGCGACTATCAAGTCCGCGTGTCGGGCGATCTTGGCAGCTGGACGGATGTCGGGATCTTCAAAGCCGCCGACTGGCCCGCCACCGAGACCTCCATCCTCATTCCCGCGGCGAACCTGCCAGCCGGGGCCGGCCAGCGGCTCTTCATCCAGATCGGGCCGTCTTCCCCGTAGCGGCGATCACCGGTCGCCGCGTCAGCCATCTTCACCCCCCTCGGCATTGGATTTGAGCCCTCCCGGCTGAGACAGCCGGGACGACACGTTTGTTAGGTATCCGTCTCTCCGGTTTCGTTCGAAACCTCATCGGCAGCTGGATCGGGAATCTCGTCCGGTGATGTCACCGGGGTTGGTTCCGGAACGGGTGTGCGGCCGTTGTTTTCCAGCAGGATGAAGACCTCGTTCTGCACGGCTTCCACCTGGCTGAGCGGGATGTCCGGGTCCTTGACGATGAAGACCTCGCCGGTTTTGCGGTGTTCGTAAACGCGCAGGATGCCGGACGGGGTGCGCTGGCTGTCGGTCTCGCGCAGGAGTTTCTGGCGCTCCAGCATCACGGCGAGGATGAAGCGGGCGTTCTCGGTGTGGTCCTCGTCCTCTTCCACCAGCCGCTGGAGGATTTCCTCGGCGCTGAGCTTTTCCGCGGCGATGGCGGCGTCGTTGTTCTGGATGGCGGTGTAGGTGGTGCGCCAGAAGGAGAAGGGCTGGCCGCCGGTTTCCTGATAGGTCGCCCAGCCTTCCACGCAGTAGTCGCGGCGGAGGTAGCCGCTGGATTCGGGATCGGGGAAAAGGGCGGTGACGATGGTTTCGCCATCGACGAAGGGGCGTTGGGCGGCGGCGCATTCGCGGCTGCGGGAGCGGACATGCCAGGGTTCTGCAATTGCCATGGGAGCGGTGGGTTCAGTCGTTGCCGGGCATGAGCCGGCGCAGAATCAGGTAGATCGGTTGGCCGGAGATCCGGCGGTGGAAGAGATAGAGTCCGAGCAGGGAGAAGACGATGTTGGGAAGCCACGCGGCGTGCGCCGGGCGGAGCGTGCCGGATTCGCCAAGCGCCAGCGAGATGCTGGAGAACAGCATCATCAGCGCGGAGAGGACCACGGCGAGGAAGATCCCGCCGCCCGGACCGCGGCGGGAAAAGTGGATGCCCAGCGGCGTGGCCAGCAGCACCGTGACCAGGCAGGCGAAGGGCAGCGCCCAGCGGTAGTGCCAGTGCGTCAGGTAGGGCGACGGGTCGGCGAACTGGCCGTTTTGTGACCAGGCTTTGAGCCAGCTGCTGAGGTCGGGGATGCCGAGCAGGTCGGCGCTGAGGCCGGGCTTGATCAGCTGCCACGGGGTCTCGCTCCACGTGTCGATGGTGACAGGCGCGGCATGGTTTTCGAAAACCGGCGCTTGGTGGGGCGGGTAATTCCCGCTGACGGCCTCCTCGAAGGTCCAGCGGCGGCTGGGGCGGTCCCAGAAGGCGCGCTTGGCGCAGAGGCGGCTTTCCAGCGTCTTGTCCTCGCGGGTGGTGGTGACCTCGACGTCCTGCAGCGCCTCGCCCTTTTGGTAATCCTGCGGGAACGCGCGGATCATCCACAGCCGGCGGCTGGCGGCGTTCCGATAGAGCACGTGGGTCGCCTCGGTGGCCTGTTTGCCGCTGGCTTCGGCCAGGATGTTATCGACGTTGCCCTCGGCGGCGGGCGCCCAGTGGTAATTGAGCCCGAGACCTAGCAGGCTGAACAGCACACCGGCGGTGATCAGTGGCAAGGTGATCCGGCTAATGCTTCGGCCGGCCTGGATCATGGCGATGATTTCGCGGCTGGCGGAAAGTTTTCCCAGCGCGTAGAGCAGCGCGAGCAGCAGGCTGTAGGGTAGCAGCAGGAGCAGGACGGCCGGCGAGCGGGCGGCGTAGAATTTGACGATCGTCGCCACGACGTCCTTCGATTCGCGGAAATCGCCGATCTTGTCGGCCATGTCCATCAGCAGCCAGATCATCAGCAGCGCGCCGAGGCAGACGGCGAAAATCCCGGCGAACTGGCGGGTGATGTAACGGTCCAAGGTGCCGCCGAGGGCGTAGATGAACGCGGCGAGCGCGGGTAGAAAGCAGAGGCCCGCCAGGATAAGGGGCCGCGCCTGATGGGCTTGGGAATCGGAGTCCGGGAAGCCGACGAGTTGATCTCTGACAGCGGCCGTTTCTCCGGGGAGGAGCATGGCGCAGACCGCGGCACCCGCGGCGGCGAGCGCGAGGGGGAGCAGGAAGCGCATGAGATGGTTGCGGAAAAAATTCATGGACCGGCCGCGGGCGGGAGACAGTGGAGGCGGCAGGGGAGAACTGTCGAGCGCGTTATGGCGGCGCGGCGCGAAGTTGCGGCTTGGCAGAACGCCCGATGCGCGATGCGATGGCCGGGCGATGATTTCCATGACCGAAGGCCAGCCGATCCCCGGATTCAGCGATGCGGTGCGGGAGGCTTTTTCACGGAAAGGCCTGCTGGCGAAATCCCGCGATTTCGAATACCGGCCGCAGCAGCAGGAGCTGGCGGTCGCCGTGGCGGAAGCGCTCATCGGCGCGAATCCGCTGGTCGCCGAGGCCGGCACCGGGGTGGGGAAATCGCTGGCGTATCTGCTGCCGGCCGCGCGGTTCGCGCTGGAAACGGGGCGCAAGGGCGTCATTTCCACGCACACCATCAACTTGCAGGAGCAGCTGGTGCGGAAGGATATCCCGATCGTCCGGAAAATCCTCGGCGAGGAGCTGCCGGCGGTGCTCTTGAAGGGGCGGCAGAATTATCTCTGCCCGCTGCGGCTGCGGCGCGCCTTCGAGCAATCCGCCGACCTCTTCACCAACACCGAGAACGACGAGCTCGAAGCGATCGCCAAGTGGGCGGAAAAAACCCGCGACGGCACGCTCAGCGATCTCGATTTCCAGCCGCAGATGAAGGTCTGGCTGCAAGTGTGCAGCGAGGCGCACCTGTGCACCGCGCGCCATTGCGGACCGCGCGGCAACTGCTTTTTCCAGGAAGCGCGCAAGGCGGCGGCGGACGCGAAATTGATCGTGGTGAACCACACCTTGTTCTTCGCGCTGCTCAATACCGACGACGAACCGACGGAGGAGGATGACGGGAAAAAAACCGGCGGATTCCTGTTTCCCAACGATTTTGCGATCCTCGACGAGGCCCACACCATCGAGCAGGTGGCGGCGATCCAGCTCGGGCTGCGGGTGTCGCAGTCCGGACTGCGCTTCGACCTGCAACGGCTCTATCATCCGAAGACCCGCAAGGGCTTGCTCAAAGCGTTCCGCCGGGCCTCGGCGCTGACGGCGGTGGAGTCGGCCCTCATCGCCGCGGACCGGTTTTTCCATCAGGTGGGGGACGTGGCGAAGTTCGGAAACTTCTCGAAGGAATGCCGCGTCCGCGAGACGGAGATAGTGCCTAACACGATGGCCGAGCCGCTGCGGAATTTGTGGCTGGAAATCGACAACCTCGCCGCGGACGTGGAGTCGGAATCGACGCGCGCCGAGTTGCAGGACGCGTCGCGGCGGCTGCGCGAGGCGCACGGCTCGATCGGGGTTTTCCTGGATCAGGCGACGGACGACAGCGTCTACTGGGTGGAGAAAAGCGGCCGCGACGAACAGCAGTTCAGCCTCCACGCCGCGCCGGTGAACGTGTCCGACAAGCTCCGGCCGCTGTTGTTTTCCGCCAAGAAAAGCCTGGTGCTCACCAGCGCGACGCTCGGGGTTGGCGACCCGAAACTCGGCTACTTCCGCGGCCGCGTGGGCGCGGAAAACGCCCGCGCGCTTTGCATCGGCAGCCCCTTCGACTATCAGCGGCAGATGAAGATCCGGATTTACAAATCCGTGCCCGACCCGGGCACGCCGCGCTACGACGAGCTGCTGGCGGAGGGCATCCGCCAGTCCGTGCTGGAGAGCGACGGACGGGCCTTCGTGTTGTTCACCAGCTACCGGACGATGCGCGACGCGGCGCAGCGGCTGGAGCACTTTTTCCGGACGCAAGGCTGGCGGGTTTTCATGCAGGGCGACGGTATGCCGCGCCACAAGATGATCGAGGAATTCCGCAACGACGTGCACAGCGTTTTGTTCGGGACGGATAGTTTCTGGACCGGCGTGGACGTGCCGGGCGAGGCGCTTTCCAACGTGATCGTGACGCGTCTGCCCTTCGCCGTGCCGGACCATCCGCTCACGGCGTCGCGGCTGGAAGCGATCGAGGCGGCGGGCGGAAATCCGTTCATGGACTACTCGGTGCCGGAGGCGATTTTGAAGATGCGCCAGGGCGTCGGCCGCTTGATCCGCACCGAGCGCGACAAAGGGCTGGTCTGCATCTTGGACAACCGCATCCTCACCAAACGCTACGGCAAGGCGTTTCTCAAGGCGCTGCCGGACGCGCCGGTGGAAATCATCGAATCCTGAGCGGGGCGGAGACACAAAAGAGGCCACACTCGCGTGCGGCCTCCAAAGCTTTGTCATGAATGCGGGGACCTCTCCCCTCAAGTGAAACCGGGGACCTCTCCCCTCGACGGAGCAAAACATGGTCGATTCCCCGCCGCTTGTCATGTCACTAAAAAATGGGACACGCCCGCCGCTCACGGAATGTGTCAGGAGTGCTGCAAGCCGCATTTCCCACGCCCTGAGAGGTGGGGCTTAGCGCCCGAGAAGATCGAGCAGGCGGTGGTTGACGAAAAGAAGCTCGGTGCCGACTTTCATGGGCGTGACGTAGCCGATTTCAGCAAGTTCGTGAAGGTAGCGTGAGGCGGTGGCGCGCTTGGCGATGCCGGCTTCTTCGACGAAGCGGATTTTCACGTAGGGACGCTGGAAGAGGAGTTCGATGAGTTCCTTGGAGAAGGTGCGGCCGGAAAGTTTCTCTTTTCCTTCCGCGATCATGGCGTCGAGTAGGACTTGGATGTCTTGGATGCGTTGGGAGGTTTCCTCGGCGGTCTGGCGGACGGCTTCCAGCAGGTAAAGGAGCCAGGGCTGCCAGGATTGCTGCTCGGTGACTTCCCGCAGGAGGCGGTAGTATTCGCCTTTGCGGCTGATGAGGTAGCGGCTGAGGAAGAGCACGGGCTGGTCGAGCAAGCCGGCAAAGCGGAGGAAAAGGATGAGGAGAATGCGCCCGGTGCGGCCGTTGCCATCGTAAAACGGGTGGATGGCCTCGAACTGGTAGTGGAGCACGGCCATCTTGACGAGGGGATCGAGATCGTCGTCCGGGTCGTTGCAGAACGCTTCGAGGTTGGCGAGTTTTTCTTCCATTCAAAATCCATGATTTAAAATCCAAAATCACTCCTCCGCTCCACTTCGTTGCCTACGTTCGTCCCTCACTTGGCTACTCCGTTCCGCTCCTGCTGCTTTTAGGGGACTGAACTGCGGGCCACCCGGAACCCGAGGTTGATGTTCGAGCCGGACGGGTTGCCGCCGTAGTCGCGGTACGCGACGCGGCAGCCGAACGCGCTGAAGTCCCAACCGCCCCCCCGGCTCACCCGGTAAGCGCCCGAACTAACACCTCGCGGATCGGTCGGTGTGCCCGTGGCATACGTCCCATACCAATCCCAGCACCACTGCCAGACGTTCCCCGCCATGTCATTGAGCCCGTAGCCATTCGCCGCAAAGCTGCCCACCGGTGACGTGTAGGGAGTCGATCCGGTGGCGTAGGTCGGGTGGTAGTTGTTCACCGCTCCGCTCAGGTCGTAGGGCCAGCTGGGAAACGGACGATAATTCGCCTGGCTGTGGCTGATCTCATCGCCCCATGGGAAACGCTTGCCGCTCAAGCCGCCGCGTGCCGCTTTTTCCCACTCCGCCTCAGTCGGCAGGCGATAGCCATTAGCCGCCCAGTTCACCACCGGTTCCGTGGTGCCGGTCTTCATCACCGCGCCACCCACCGTGTAAACGGGGGTCAGCCCTTCCTGCTGGCTGCGGGCGTTGCAATATTTCACCCCATCCCACCACGAGACCGTCTGCACCACCGGATGGTTGCTCGCCTTGCCCGCGCCTGCCGCCATATCGCTGTAGCCATTGCTGATGGCCCAGGTCCGCACGGTATCCCACTCGGCCTTGGTCACCAGATTCTGCGCCATGTAGAAGGCACTCACATTCACCGTGTGGGTAGGTGCCTCGGTGTCACCATCCACATCGCCCATGGTGAAAACCCCTGCCGGGATCAGCGAGAAGCCAGCTGGAGGCGGCGGCGGCACATCACTCACCGTGATGCGGAACTTCGTCTGGGTGGACACCTGTTGGTTCCAGTCCGCGCCTGCATCCCAGGTGATGCGCAGGTTGCTGCCCGGCGTGACGTTGCTGCCCACGGCTCCGGTAAGCGAGGTGACCGGCAGCGTCCAAGTGACGCCACCATCAGCGGAGCCTTGGAGCGAGACACTCACCGGCGAGCTGGTGCCGGTGACATCGTAATCAATATCCACCAGCTTGGAATCCGCGCGCTGGACGGGCCGGATATTTCCGGCAGCAAGCTGGGCGGACGCCATTGAAGCCAAGAACAACGCGATAGCGCAGGGAATGAGGAACGTTTTCATGGGGAGGATCTGGCCGAGAATTGGGCCAAGCGGTTTACCGGGCTATCTGACTGCCACCACGCTGGCGATTAGATGACTCAACGACAAGGTAAAGCTCGGAAAAAAGACGCCCCCACCGCGCATATCCAAGGAAAGACCGCGCCCCGGCCGCCAGAAGCCGATGGGGCGGGGCCCAGGACTCGTTGCCGGCATGTGGAACCCTAAGATGTCCTTCCCTCCATCGCACAAGGCCCGGGCGCGACGGTGATGCAACGAGATGGCCTAAATTGACTTTCCGGTTACTTTCCGTTTCCGGGTGCGTTTTCGTGCGCTTTTCAGCGTTTCAGCTCGTTTTGCTAACGATTCTTTTCCATCTGTAATCCACTTATTTTCAGCGATTTAGGATGGAGGCGGAGGAGGGAATCGAACCCTCGAATGACGGTTTTGCAAACCATTGAAGCCACCGCAGAATAAGGGTTAAAAATTCACATCCCGATTACATCCCGAATTGCACCTTGACGCACGGGGGCGCAAATGCGAGAAAACGGGCATGAAAAAGCCAATCCCGAGAGAGCGAACTGATAGTAAAACGGGCAAGAAATTCTGGCGCATTCGATGGAACGACGCGAGCGGGAAGGAATACGAAAAGGTATTTGGAACTCCCGAGGAAGCTGAAGAGCACGCGACTGTGGTTCATAAAGAGCGTTCCAAGCACGGGCGGGCGGCGGCGGTGAACACCGATGAAATCTCAGCGTTGGCCGTCTGGCGTGAGTTTGTGGGGAGCCAGCACACCGCAGGCCGTGACGCTCCATCGTTGAGGGATGTCCTCAAGACCGCCATCGAGCGATTGAGAGACGGGGCGAAGACTCCCGCGCTTGAGTCGTTCCGCAAGCAGTTTGAGGATGCGAAGGAGCGTGAATCGGTTTCGGCGAGCCACCTTGCAGCCCTCAAGAATCGACTGAAACGCTTCGTATCCTATTTCGACAAGGACGAACCCGCCGGATCGGTGACAACCGAGGCGATCGAAAAAGCGATGGCTTCGATGCGGGCAGGTGGACTTTCCCCACAAACGGTGAAGGGAATCCGCACTGCTGCCCATGGGCTGTTCCAGTGGGGGGTGGATCGCGGCCTCGTCACTCAGAACCCCGTCACTCGCGCCAAGGCTCCAAAAGTCACCCAAGGCGAAGTGGGGGTCATCACAGCAAGCCAACTCAAGGGGCTGCTTCGCACCGCGTTGAAGATCGAACCCCGTGCTGTTCCTGCGCTGGCCTTGTGGGCGTTTTGCGGGGTGAGGCGGGCGGAGCTGACCCGGTTGCGCTTCGAGGATCTTGATCGCAAACGGAAGGAACTTCGGATTTCCGCCAAGGTCGCGAAAACGGGAGTCGCCCGTTTTGTGCCGATTCCCGCCCCATTGCTGGTTTGGTTGGAATCATCCGAGATCGCAGGCGTGGCACCGCTTGGCAAACTCGTCCCCGGTGATAGCGAGGCGAAGTCCGAGGGCCAACTGAACCGTTGGCTGCGCGAAATCCGACCTGAGGCGGGACTGACCGAATGGCCGAGCAACGCATTGCGCCATTCCTTCGCTTCACACGCTGCCGCCATGCATGATGACTTCTCAAAGGTCGCCGCGTGGTTGGGCCATGCTCGTGATCCACGACTCCTTGTCACCCGTTACCGCCACGCCGTCGCCAAGGACGCGGGCGAGGCGTGGTTCAACGTCCTTCCCGTGGATAAACCGAAAGCCAAAAAGGCCAGTAAGAAGACCTCTACACCTAAGCCCCGCGCCAAGAAACCCGCATGAAATCTTCGTCCCCAAAATACCAAACCTACGAAGTGGGCAGCCCACTGCCATTCACCATTTACTGCGCTGGGGAAGGGCAAGAAGGAGGCGGGTATCTGGTATTCGAGGAGTCTCATGTTCGTGTCGTCTTGAGGCCGGAATCGGGCTGGAAAACAGCGACTAAAGCCAAGCGTAAGGATGCAAACAAGCTGAGGGATTCCGGCGGAAATTGGTCCATTTGGTTCCTGCTTGCACGGGCGTTCGCGTTGAGTCGTGAATCACTGGAGGAAGCCATAAGGGGGATTGGGCCAGCTGACACGATGAAGCAGGCGGCAAATCAGTTGAGAAGTGCAGGGAAGGCGGCGGCGTTTGCCTCGGATGCAAGGCAACACGCAATACTTGAAGCATTGAAGGCTGGTTACGATATTCCACTTGAAGCGGCATCTACCGAGATCAATTTTACTGAATGGTTCGAGGCCATGTTGGCCGGAAGGCTTGCCGCAAATGATTCCAATTTTGTAGATGCCGTTAATGGCTTCATCAGGGCCACAAACGGACTACAAAAGGGCTATCCGTCTGACGTAATCAAGTTCAGGAGAGTCTTGGCTGAACATGCATGGACTGAGGGATGCCCACCCACGAAGGGTCAAGTGCGGGAGGCACTTGGCGTCGAGTTAGCCAAGTCTTTTGGCAACGCTGAAAAACTTAAACAAAGCCACAGCAAGGGAGATGAGAAGTTCGTTCAAAGGGACTCCTCTTCTGATTTAATCGAGCCGAACACATTTACCCGCCTATTGAAAAGAACCGGATTCAGTTGGTTGCCGAACGGGAAACCCGGACCCGAGCGACAAACGAAAACTGGCAAGGGGAGGGGCATTGAAAATTTCGAGCGGTCTCCACTAAGACAAAACTTAGGGAGCGCATCGTATTCGACGTAATACTCTGAACTGGGTGAGATCAACTACCCAGCGTTTTGCGGCGCAGTCCGATGCATGGCACTTACCCATGACCCACTGACGGGCCAGACCAAACCGCTTCTCAAGCGGAAAGGACTGGCGGAAACACTGGATTGCAGCCTTCGCACCATCGACAACTTGCAGGCATCAGGAATGCCCTGTGTGTTCATCGGCAGATCCCGCCGCTTCATCGCGGATGAGGTGATTGCTTGGCTCAAGAGAAAGGGATCACGCTAATGAGCAACGACCCCTACGCCGACGACATCCTCACCCGCCTCCACGCCCGCGTGGAGGAGGTTTGCAAATACCTCCTGCCGGGAGGAAAGCAAAAAGGAACCGGGTATTTCGCCGGGGATACATCCGGCAAGTCTGGCACCTCTCTGGAAGTGGAGTTGCAAGGGACGAAGGTCGGACTCTTCCATGACCGGGCGGCGAGCGAAAGCGGAAGCCTGCTGAAACTCTGGATGATGAATCGCGGGATCCGCTTCCCTGAAGCACTCGACGAGGCGGCAGACTTTCTTGGAATCCCTCGCCGAGAGCGGACGAAACCCTCCACCCCGTCCAAGCGCCTCAACCCATCGGGTTTTGAATACAGCGAGCCGACCGAGACGCACCTCACGAAACCGGAGGCGATGCCCGAGAATGATCCGATGCCGCCGGAAACCGCGCCCAAGATCGACTGGGATTCCTGCCTCATGGATTTCACCGAGTCCAAGGCGGACGAGGTTTGCGCGGCCCGTGGCTACTCGCCCCATTTCGTCGCTTGGCTTCACGAGCAAGAGATGATCGGCACCTACAAGGGATGCGTCGCCTTCCCTGTCCTTGACGACAAGGGTGAGGTTGTCCGCATCCACTACAAGGGCAAGGACCATTGGCAGTATCACCCGAAGGGCGGCGAGACCGCCCCGCTGATCGTCGGCGCACCCATCGCGCACGCGGCGGAGGTTCTCGCCTTCGAGTCCCAGTGGGATGCCTTCGCCATGCTCGACAAGCTCGGAGCGCACCTCGCGGAGAACGCCAACAAGTATTGCGCCTATATCACCCGAGGAGCATCGACCAACACGAACATTTCCAAGCTCGCTGTCCCGAAGATCGTCGCCTGCCCGCAGAACGACCCGCCCGAGAAAGCCAACAAGACCACCGGGCGCACCCCGGCGGAGGAGTGGCTATTCCGCATCCAAGGTTCCAAGCACAAGTCCACGGCGTTCTCCGTCTTCGATACCCCCGCCCCACACAAGGATGCGAACGACTGGATACGCGCCGACAAGCCGACATCAGAGCACGTGACGCGACTGGTAGCCGGAGCAGAGAATCCACTCCTGCGGGGACTGAAGACCACCGAGCAAATTCGCAACACAGACACACGGGACGACCTTGACTCACTGATCGGCCACAAACGGCGATTTCTTGGCAAGGGCGGATCCATGGTCATCGTCGGTCCGTCCGGCATCGGGAAATCCACCCTGATGTCAGGACTTACGATTCACGCCGCCGCAGGAATCGCGTGGAATGGGATTAGCTTCCGTCGCCCGCTCAAAGTCCTCGTCATACAGGCTGAAAACGACGATGGCGACCTCAAGGAGATGATCGACGGTGCAATTTCCGCTGTCGGCTTCGACGAGGAGACGGCTGATCGCGCAGGGAAGAACATCCTTTGGAAACGGGTAACCTCGATCACTGGTCTAGCATTTTGCGAGTCGTTGGAAACGCTGATATGCGCGACGGGTGCGGATCTTGTCATGGTTGACCCTCTGCTGTCATACATCGGTGACGATATATCGCAGCAAAAAGTTGCCAGCACTTTCTTCCGAAATTGGCTTCAGCCGGTGCTTGATCGAACGGGCGCGATTTGCGTGTTGGTGCATCATACGGGAAAAACACCGTCGGACTCCAAGTCCCGTCAGAATTGGTCTGAGAGTGATTTCGCTTATCTCGGAATCGGGAGTAGCGAGGTGACCAACTGGCCCCGTGCGGTGGCCGTGCTCGTTCCTTCAGGAGTGGACACTGGGAGATACAGGTTCCTCATCGCCAAACGTGGATCACGCGCCGGGATGGTGAATCAGTTTACCGGAGAGAAAACCATATCAATCCTGCTCAAGCATAGCGAGCGCGGCCTTGGGTGGGTTCAGTGCGAGGCACCGAATGAATCCGAGGCAGTTGCTCGCGGCGGTGGACGGAAAGAAAAGGTTTCGCCGGAGGCTGTGATGAAGTCGCTTGGGCCTGCCACTCATTCAAAACGCAAGGACTGCCTCGTTGCTGACCTCATGCTTCAGTGCCGGGCAAGCGAGAGGTCTGTTCGCGAAAAGGTCGATGCTCTCATTCTCGTAGGGCGCATCCATATTGCCGAAACCACCCCTCGCAAGGGCGGCGGGCATCCGCATGATTGGCTGCGAGCTGGCCCTCCTTCAAGCCCTCCTTCAATCGGAAACAATCAACCGGAAACTTCCGATTGCACCAATCCCCGCCAATCGCCCGCGACCAAAACGATTGGCGGGGAAACTCTCCCTTTAGGGGGAGTTCCCTCCCCGCAAGTCGCTTTTCCAACAACAACATGAAGAAAAACCGTTTCTGCCAATCGCCACCCCAACAACCACCCATGAACTATCTCCAACGCCTAGCAACCGCCGCCCAGCAGCTCGGACTGAAACCCGGCTCCGTCTCAACCGTCCACATCCAACATGACGTCGGATGCCCGATGCTCGCCGGGAAAAAGACCTGCCGCTGCCAGCCCGACATCACCATCGAAACCCCCGGTGCTAAAATCAATGTCATGCCAGATGGGGCCATTATCCAACCCGCCGAACTCAACTGAAATCACACCGCCAACCGAACCATGACAACCGAACCGAAAGAATCCATCACCATGACCCCGAGCACCCCAACAAAAAAACAAATCACAGCCGCCCGCCGGAAACTCAAGCAGGTTCACAAGTTGCTTGGCGAAATCTGCGAACTCACAGGCCGGAACAGAATCGCAGTCAGCCACGAAATCACCCGCGCCGAGCACCGCCCCCCAGCACCGCCTTCGTCCGACACCTCCATGACTCCCGCCGAGTTTCGCGAACTTGGTCTAGGCCTATTCGATAGGTTGCTCATTGCGAGTTGCTTCCCTCTCGACTGGTGGATAGGCCACGGCGAGGACCTGACCTACGCTACGATAGGCAGCGGCGACAACGAGGTGTTCATCTCCCCGCCGCGTCTCCTATCAACAATGCTGAAACCTGAGATCCAAAAATCATGACGCCCAAGTCCCCTCCAATTCAAACCGTCACGAAGCTGGCCCCACAAGATCCGACCGGATCATTCGTCGGGTTCAATCTGCCGCACTCCGGAGAATACGTCGCTGCGCTCCGCCGTGCGTTTCCACCGGAAGTCATTGCCGCCCACGTCGCCCGCCTGCCCGCCGCCGCACGCGCCAGACTCGAACGTCAGTTTCCCTCAATCAGCCAACCGCACTGAAAACTGCCATCATCCTTGCCGTTCAAGTCGTTCTCGCCGCAGCGGTGGCATTGCTGATTTGCATGGGTGTTCGACTCATAACCTTCTTGCCCCTATGAACGCAAAAATCATCCCACCCGCCCAAGCACTCGCAATCGCATTGGCAAATGAGATTCCTGAAGCAAGGATCGCCCAAGTTCTTTCTGATGCGATGTCGGCAGATATTGTGAATCGTGATGGATCTCGATCTGCCGACCATCGGACTCGTCTTTCCGCCATTGAAACCGCACTGGCCTACCGCTTTGGTCTTCCTGTTCGCAGAGAGGAGTCCGTCGTCGTCAACCTTGACGTGGAGCAATCTGACAAATTGGAAGAGCGTCTCGCGAAATCGCCAGCACTGAGAAGGTCTCTGTCTGCCCTACTCGCCAAGGTCGATGGAGAATCGCCCGTAATTGATGCGTGATGTGCCAATCAGCCCCCCGGGCGGCGTTCAGCCCTCCTCCTGCGCCATCCGCATCGCTTCGGCGAGAATAACGGCCCCTGCTTCCGCCAGATCTATTTGCGCCATCGACATCAGGTATTCCTCCGGGTCCTCCATTGCCTCCGCCATTGTTGGTATTAGATCCGCCTCCAGCTCACCCGGAACCCCGTCAGGAAGTCCATCATTTCCTTCTGCATTGCTTCCGCCCGCGTTGGGAGTTTCGGATGCGGGGCGTTTCCGGGTGACTCGGAACACCGCTGCGAGATTTTCGCCCTCGTCGGAATCCGTTGCGAACGCCGCCAAGACCCGCAGCGTGACCGCTGGTGGCGCGAGGCGCGAGACGAGGATAGACGCAGGGCATCCCGTGGCCGACATCGAGGAACGTCTGGCGAAATCCCCGGCGTTGCGCCGCTCTCTCGTGGCGACTCTTGCGAAAGTGGAGCGAGATGGAGCAATCGAGGCCTGACGCGCCTGCCGTGGAACTCCACGGCAGACACCGCCGGGTTTTTGGAAAAACAGAACGAGTGTTTGAGCTCATGGATTTCCCGTGCCGATTGGGCGTTTTCCGGATCTTGATGTTCTGTCAGTTAGAAAATGAGTTGATTAAAATAACGGAACGCAATATATGCCGGAGTCACCCACAGGCATTTCCAACATTATGAGAATCGAAAACACACCCAGCCGCCGTTTCCGGCCTCACGCCTCCCCACAACCATGATCACTCTCACCCCTGAACAAATGACCAACCAGCTCGATGCCTCCCGCACCGAGCTGGTCAACCGGCTCATCCTTGAAAAGGGCGCGTCAATCACGCTGCTCTCACCATCGCAGGCGGCGGGGATCCTCGACATCCGGCCAAACACCCTGAGCAAGCTCCCGATCCCGCGCATCGTCCTCGACACGAAGCTGATCAAATACCGCCTTTCCGACATCTCCGCGTTCATCGAGTCGCGGATCGAGAGGTAAGCGTTTCTCTCCGCCGTCCGGGTGAGGCCCCGGATGATCCCCCGTCCGCCCAACGCCGTCCGTTTCACGCGGGGTTTCAAAGCCCCGGTCTGGATCTCTCCGGACGGTCCGAGTGAAAAGATAGGGGGCTGATCTAGCAAGGACGAAACCCGCTGAAGCCGGAAATCTTCTGTTTCCTAACTTGGCAAGCCCGCCGGGATTGAATACACCGCAATCAGCCGGGGGGGGGGCGTGGGGCGGAAATTTACCGGTCCCGGCCCGTCCGTCATCACCTTTCACCTCATGCCCGCCAAACGAAAAGCCGCCGCTCCCGCACCTGCCAAAACTCTCGAAGCCCAGCTCTGGGCCGCCGCCGACAAGATGCGCGGTGCCGTGCCGCCGACCGACTACATGCACGTCTGCCTTGGCATGGTGTTCCTGCGCTACCTGTCCGCCGCGTTCGAGCGCAAGCACGCGGAGCTGCTGGAGACGCCTCATGCGGATGCGGAGGATCACGAGGAGTATCAGGCGGACAATGTCTTCTGGGTGCCGCAGGAGGCACGCTGGGCCACGCTCCAGGGGTATGCCCGCTCCGCTGATGTCGGGAAACGGCTGGATGACGCGATGCGGGCCATCGAGCGGGAAAACGACGAACTCAAGGGCGTGCTGCCCAAGATCTTCGGCAAGGCGGACTTCAGCCCGCAGATGCTGGGGGGGATCATCGACCATTTCACCAACCTGAACCTCAGCGGATCGCCGGAGGACTTCGACCTGCTGGGGCGGGTCTATGAGTTCTTCCTCGGCGAGTTCTCAGCGATGCAGGGCAAGGCGGGCGGCGAGCAATACACGCCGCGCTGCATGGTCACGCTGATGGTGGAGATGATCGAGCCGTTCCGGGGGCGCATCTACGATTGCTGCCACGGCACGGGCGGGTTCTACATCCAGTCGAACCGCTTCGTTCTCGCCCATGCCGGGCGCTTGGATGATGTCTCGGTGTATGGTCAGGAGCGGAACCCGGAGACCTACCGCCTCGCCCGCATGAACCTCGCCATCCGGGGCATCACCGGAGATCTCCGCTGGAACAACGAGGGCACCCTGCTCAAGGACGCCTTCCCGGACATGCGCTTCGATTTCAACCTCGCAAATCCACCCTTCAACATCAAGGAGTGGGGTGGCGAGTTCCTGCGGGATGATGCCCGGTGGAAATTCGGCGTGCCGCCCCTCGGAAACGCCAACTACGCATGGCTCCAGCACATTTACCACCACCTCGCGCCCACCGGTTACGGGGCGGTGATCCTCGCCAATGGCTCGATGAGTTCCAACAGCGGCGGCGAGGGCGAGATCCGCAAGGCGATGGTCGAGGGCGACGCCGTGGACTGCATGGTGGCCCTGCCGAACCAACTCTTCTTCGGCACCCAGATCCCGGTTTGCATCTGGATCATGGCAAAGGACAAAAAGGGCGGGAAACACGGCGACCGGAAATTGCGCGACCGTCGCGGCGAGGTGTTGTTTCTCGATGCCCGGAAGCTCGGCTACATGGTCAACCGCACCAACAAGAATCTCTCACCCGAGGACATCGCCAAGCTGACCGACACCTACCACGCGTGGCGCGAGGGCAGGGGCTACGAGGATGTTTCCGGCTTCTGCAAATCCGCCAGCATCGAGGAAATCCGCGCCCACGGTCATGTGCTCACTCCCGGTCGCTATGTCGGCGCGGAGGATGTGGAGGAGGACGACGAAGCGTTCGAGGAGAAGATGCCGCGCCTTGTCACGGCCCTGCGCGAGCGGTTCGCCAAGCGGGCGGTGCTGGAGAAAACCGTGCTGAGCAATCTAGCGAAAATGGAGGACAACAATAGCAATCGATGACACCGAAACAACGACAACAAAGGGCGTTTCACGAACCGCTCCGACCAAAGGACACCCAGACTGAAACTGAAGGGTGTCGCCACACGAACCCCGACATTTGTGCCAATAACCGCACGCCGAGAGTTTGTGCCTTTGTTCGAGAGGATGGAATGTGCCGGGGAAATTTTTCTTTCCGTTAAATTGTTAAAATCTCAGCGGGCTGGCTGATGGACATTTGATACGAGAACTTGATCTCCCCAGCAAGCTCGGATTGCTCTTTCGCGCTGGGACGGGCCGGTGGAG
>NZ_JBIKBQ010000002.1:0-74812 GCF_058122085.1 Luteolibacter sp.
CAACAACTGGATCGAGAACGGCATCCGCCCCACCGCCATCGGCAAAAAGAACTGGCTCTTCATCGGCGGCGAGGCCACCGGCCAGCGCAGCGCCATCATCTACACCCTCATCGAGTGCGCCCGCCGTAACCGCCGCCGGGACAGATCACGATGGCGGCACCGGTCGCTGTTTCGGGTGCGGGGAGAAAGGCGGTGAGAGTCGGTTTGTCGTCATCCTTGTCGCCGAGGGCGCCGGGCGCGCCTTCCGGCCAGAGGGGCAGGGGAGCGAGCGGCGCGGCATGGAGGGCGGCGGCGAGGAGCGATAGAAAAAGTGGTGTGAGAAGGCCCATGGCGTGGGTGGTTTTTAGGGTGAATCACTTGCCGCCGGACATGTGGCTGAGCAGCTTCTGGTTGAACTCGTCGGCCATGTTGTAGCCGAGGCGGCGGAGCTGCTGGTCGAGCGCGGCGATGGTGACCATCCGCGCGGTGTCGCGGCCGGGGCCGACGGGGACTTCCACGTGGACGACGTGCTGGCCGAGGATCTCGTAGGTTTTCTGTTGGAGCCCGACGCGGTCCACCTCGTTGAGGTCGGCCTGCGGCTTGAGCGTGACGACGAGGTCGAGCCGCTTGTCCGGGCGGATCGAGGCGAGGCCGTAGAGGTTGGCCACGTTGATGATGCCGATGCCGCGGATTTCCATGTAGCCGCGGGAGAGGTCCGGCGAGGTCGCCACCAGTTCGCCGCCGACGTATTTGATGCGGACCATGTCGTCGGCGACGAGCGAGGCGCCGCGCTCTAGCAGGCCGATGGCGGTTTCGGATTTCCCCGAGCCGCTCTTGCCGACGATGAGGACGCCGACGCCGCGCATGTCCACCATGCAGCCGTGCATGGTGACGCTGGGGGCGAATTCATGTTCGAGCCGGATGGTGGCGGCGTTGAGGAAATTCATGGTGACCTGGGAGGTGCCGAGGACCGGGATGCCGTGCTCGAGCGCCACGACGGTCAGGTTGGCGTCGAGCTTGGAGCCGCGCGCCACGACGATGCACGGGATGTCGCGGTCGCACATCCGGCGGAAGCGGTCGACGCGCATCGGCTCGGGGAGTTTTTTCAAATACGAGAGCTCGGAGTTGCCGAGCACCTGCACGCGTTTCTTGGCGAAGTAGGAGAAAAATCCGGCGAGCGCGAGGCCCGGGCGGTTCATGGCCGGCTCGCTGATCAGGCGGTCGAGGCCGACGCGCTCGCCATGCAGCGTCAGTCCGAGCGCGGCGGCATGGGCTTCGAAGAATTTCTCGACGGAAATCGAGGCGACGGTCTTGACGCGGGGAGGCATGGCGGCGACTCAACCAGATCGGACCGCCCACGGCACGCGAAATCCGCCCCCAATCCACGCGGGGGTTGCGCGGCAGGCGGAACGTGTTACAAGACGCGCCAAGGACCATGCCAAACTACGATTACGAATGTGAAAAATGCGGGAAGCGCTTCGAGATCTTTCAAAGCATGAACGACGCGAAACTCACCGACTGCCCGCAGCCCGGCTGCGGCGGCAAGGTGAAGCGCCTGCTGGGCACCGGCGGCGGCATCATTTTCAAAGGCGCGGGATTCTACCAGACCGACTACCGCTCCTCGTCCTACCAGGCCGGAGCCAAGGCGGACGGGGCGGCGAGCGCGCCACCGCCGGCCGCACCCGCCGCCGCGGCGAAGTCCGCGGAATGACGCTTTCCGAAGGGAGGCTTTGCAAGTCGCCCGGGCCGTGCTAAGCACCCAGCCGATGGCCGAACCTAAAAAGCCCAAATCCGGCGGCGGATGTCTCTCCAAGCTGCTTTTCCTGATCCTGCTGGTGCCCTGCATCGGCCTCGGCGCGGCGGTGTTTTGCGTTGTCCAGCCACAGGACTTGACCGATCTCGGCGGCTACGGACCGGCGGCCGCCAAGCCCGGAACCGAGCGGGAAATGAAGGCGGTTTTGAAAAACGCGATCGACCGCGGCTATCCCGTCACCCTCTCGGAGACCGAAATCAACCAATGGCTCGCCCGCACGCTGGTGGCCAAGCAGGGCGGGTTTCTGGAAGGAAAAGTCAACCTCAACCGCGTCTGGGTGCGCCTCGAAGACGGCCGCGCCGAAGTGGTGATGGAGCGCGATTTCCTAGGCAGTCCGTTCACCGTCTCGATGTATCTGCAAGTCGCCCGGATGGCAGGCCCGAAAGGCACCAGCACCGAGATCCAAATGCACGGCGGGCCCTATCACGAGGATTTTCCCAACCCGCCGCGGGGCGGACGCTTCGGGAAACTCGTGGTGCCGCAAGGCTTCCTGCTGTTGGTCATGCCCGCTTACGAGAAGCTAGCGGCGGCGTTTCCCGAGGAAATCGGGCTCGCGTTCCGCGAGATGGCCCGCATCACCATTGAGAACGACCGCCTCGTTCTCGACCCTCGCGAGCCGATGGGACAACAAGGCATGCCGAAGGTTTTCTAATTGGAAATGACCCGCCGTTTTCTGTTTCTGGGATTCCTCTTCACCGCGCTGACGCTCGCGGAGGAAATCCCCCGCGCCGTGCAAGTCGTCGAGCCGCCGGAGCCGCTCAAGCTCGATGGCATGGACCGCGTGATCAGCCGCACCAAGCAGTTCCGCGTCTCCGGCGGAGAACCCCAGGACCGCACCACCGTCGCCCAGCTCGCCGAGGACGCGAAGGACGAACTGCTGCGCCTGACCGAGGAAAAGGACGTATGGAAAGTCCCGGTCACCATCGATCTGCACGGGAAATCCGGCGACCCCATGCCGCTACGGACCGTGGCGATCCAGATTCTTGTTAGCGATGTCGGCTACGGTCTGCGGCTCGACGTCCACCTCAGTCGCGGCATCGAGCACGAGCGCTTCAAGCACGCCGTGACCTCCGCGCTCATTTACGAGCGCGCTCTCCGCGGACTGCCGGCGCAGGAAGCCGACAGCCGGTTTTTCGTGCCGCCCTGGCTGGCGGACGGCCTCCGCGAGGCCACTGCCTGGCGGCTCAACCAGAGCGACCGGCGGCTTTACGAGGCGCTTTTCAAAACCGGCGGCCTCTTCAAAATCGACGAGCTCTTCGCCCTCGACGAGCGAGGCTTCGAGGAAATGGACGCCGCGATGCGCGCGGCCTTCCGGGTCTCCGCCGGCTCGCTCGTGATGGCGCTGCTCCAGCAGCCGCAGGGCAAGGAAGGCTTCCGCGCGTTCCTCACCGACGTCGCCGCTTTCGAAGGGGAGGCACCCGCCCTGCTCCGCAAACATTTCCCCGAGCTCAACCTGTCCGAGACCAGCCTCTCGAAATGGTGGGCGCTCCAGCTGGCTAACATCGGCGACCGGAATCTCGCCACCGACATCCTCACTATCGCCCAGACCGAGACCGCGCTCAACGAGGCGCTGCGGCTCAATTTCCGCACCGCGGAAGGCATCCTCCAACAGAAGGAGCTCAGCGCCTGGCCCGAGCTCGCCGCGCTTCCCGAGCCTGAGCGCGTCGGCGCGGTCAGGCTCGCCCAGGACGCCCTCGTCCGCCTCAGCTACCGCTGCTTCCCGTCATACCGCCCGCTCCTCGCCGACTATCAGATCGTCCTCGGCGCCCTCGTGAAAAACAAAACCGGCGGAGTCGCCAACCAGCTAACCGCCCTCGACGAGCGGCGCGCCACCATGAGTGCCAAGGCCAAGCGTGCCCGCGATTACCTCGATTGGTTCGAAATCACCCGCGCCCGCGAGACCAGCGGTGCCTTCGACGACTACATGCGCCTCAAGGACCGCCTCAAGACCAACCCGCACCGCCGCACCGACGACCTCTCGAAATATCTCGACCGCATGGACGCCATTTTCAGCCGTGGGGCGGATCCGCCGTGACGCCGAAATCACAACTCGCGGTTGCCATTTCCAAATCCGGTGCAAGGGTCGCACCGATGAAACGAATCAGCCAGATCCTCACCGCCGTTTCCACCAGCCTCTTCGCCACCAACGCGCTCGCCGAGCCGCTCGCCGTGGGCTCGCCGATCCCCGTCGTGGAGCAGAAAAACCAGGACGGCCAAGTGGTGAAACTCGCCGAAGCCGCGGCCAAGGGCTTCACCCTCGTCTATTTCTACCCGAAAGCCGACACCCCCGGCTGCACCAAGCAGGCATGCAGCCTGCGCGATTCCTACGCCGCGCTGACCGACAAGGGCGTGAAAATCTTCGGCGTGAGCGCCGACAAGGTGCCCGCCCAAAAAGCCTTCAAGGACAAATACAAGCTGCCCTTCGACCTGCTCGCCGATGCCGACGCCAAAGTCATCGACGCCTTCGGAGTGCCGAAAACCCTCGGCTTCGCCAAGCGCCAGGCCTTCCTCTTCAAGGACGGCAAACTCGTCTGGAGCGACACCAGCGCCTCCACCGAGAAGCAGGCCGAGGACGTGCTGAAATTCCTCGCCACTCAGTAAACCAAGGTGTCCCGACTGTCTCAGTCGGGCCGGAAAGCAAAAATCCTGGCGGGACCGCAAATTTTGAAAGAATCCCGGCGGTTCCGGCGTCTACCTAACTGAATGAAAAATCGTTTCCGCTCTCTCGCCGCGCTTGGCCTTCTCGTGACCGGTTTCTTGGTGGGCTGCGATTCCTCGTCTTCGAAAGTTTCGAGTTCGCCGGCACCCGCTGAAGAGCTCGCGGCACCGGTGGTCAAGGAGCCCGTGAAAGTGTCCCTGCCGGAGAAAGTTTCCTTCAACGAGCACATCCAGCCCGTCCTTTCCGAGTATTGCTACCACTGCCACGGCCCGGATTCCGGGACGCGTGAGCCCAAGAAAGCGCCGCTGCGGCTCGACCGGGTGGAGGACGCGTTCGTCCCCCGCGAGGATGGCAAACCCGTGATCCTCAAGGGAAATCCGGCGGAGTCCATGCTCGTGAAGCGCCTTCACGAAAAGGACCTCGACTCGATCATGCCGCCGCCGAAGAGTCACAAGACGATGGCTCCGCGGGAAATCGCCTTGCTCGAGCGCTGGATCGAACAAGGCGCGGAGTATGAGCCGCACTGGGCGTTCGCGCAGGTCAAGAAGCCGGAGCCACCCGCCGCCGGTGCGAGCTGGGCGGCCAATCCCATCGACCGCTTCATCGCCGAAAAACTCGATGAAGCCGGTCTGAAAGCCAATCCGCCGGAAGATCCCGCACGCTTTTACCGCCGCCTGCACCTCGACCTGACCGGCCTGCCGCCCACGCCGGAAGCGATCGAGGCTTTCAAAAAATCCGCTGCCGGAAATCCACAGGCGGCCGTCGAGGCCGCCGCCGACCAATTGCTCGCGACCCCCGGCAGCGCCGAGCATTTCGCCCGCCACTGGCTCGACGCCGCCCGCTACGCGGACACCCACGGCATCCACATCGATAACTACCGCGCCATCTGGCCCTACCGCGACTGGGTGATCCGCGCCTTCCAGGCGAACATGCCGTGGGACCAGTTCACCACCGAGCAAATCGCCGGCGACCTGCTGCCTGACCGCTCGCTCGACCAGCTCGTCGCCACCGGTTTCTCCCGTTGCCTCGCCACCACCGGCGAGGGCGGCGCGATCGCCGATGAATACGATGCGATCTACGCCAAGGACCGCGTCGAGACCGTCTCCGCGATCTGGCTCGGCCTGACCACCGGCTGCGCGGCCTGCCACGACCACAAGTTCGATCCGGTCTCGACCAAGGAGTTCTATTCCCTAACCGCCTTCTTCCGGAACACCCCGATGTCGGCACTCGACGGCAACAAGGCGGAACATCCGCCCAACGTCTTCGTGCCTCTGATGGAAGACCGGCAGCGCTGGGGTGCCCTCGCCAGCGGGATTTCCGACCTGGAGAAACAACTGACCGCCCGTGGCGGTGCGGCGCGCCCGGAGTTCGCCACCTGGCTCGCCGCCGCCGCCATCGAGCCCGCGCGCGAGATCGACTCCACGCTGGCGATCCACCTGCCACTCAATGAAGCGGACGGCCCGTTGCGCGGTCTGGTCGATGGGAAACCGCGCGAATGGCCGACCACGCTTGAGCGGATCGATGCTCCTCTCGGAAAAGCCCCGGTCGTCAGTGGCGAGCCCGTGGAGCTCGGTAACATCGGAAGTTTCTCACGAGCCGACCGCGTCACTTTCGGCGGCTTCCTCCGGGTGGAGGGCAAGCCGACCGGTGCCGTCATCGCCCGCATGAATCCCGCGGAGGCATTCCGCGGCTGGGATCTCTATTTGGAGGGCGGCAGGCCCGCCTATCATGTCATCGATTCCTGGGACAAGTCGGCTAACAAAGTCCTCGCGGACGCGACATTGACCTCCGGCAAGTGGCAGCACGTCATGGTCACCTTTGACGGATCCATTTCCGGCCATCAGGCCAGCACGATTTACATCGATGGGAAAAAAGCCGGATCGAAAACCTATCCGAACACCGTCGGAGGAAACATCGAGACTTCCGTGCCCTTGAGGCTGGGATCTCGCCACGGCGGGGATTCGAAACTCAACGGCAAGGTCGCCCTCCAGGATTTCCGTTTCTATCGGCGTATGCTTTCCGGTGACGAGATTGCAAAGCTGGCGAAGAACATCGAGCTCCAGCACATCGTCTCCCTACCTCCGGAAAAGCGCAGCAAGGAACAGCTCGAGTCGGTCTTTCAATACTTCCTCGCCAATATCGATGCTCCATCCCGCGAGATGCGTGCCCGTCTGGATGGGTTGAAGACCGAGCAAGCTGCCCTGCGTGCCCGCGGGTCCGTCTCGCTCGTCATGGAGGAAAAAAAGGAGGAGCCCTTCGCCCACGTCCTGATCCGCGGCGGCTACGCCGACAAGGGGGAAAAAGTCACTCCCACCACTCCCGCTGTGCTGCTGCCGATGGCGGCCGACGCGCCGAAGAACCGCCTCGGCCTCGCCCGCTGGCTCAATGATCCGGCCAACCCGCTGCCCGCCCGCGTGGTCATGAACCGCGCCTGGTATCATGTCTTCGGTGCCGGAATCGTCGCCACCAACTCCGACTTCGGCATCATGGGTGCCCGCCCGAGCCATCCGAAAATGCTCGATTGGCTCGCCGCCGAGTTCGTGGACTCCAAGTGGAACTACCGCCACATGATCAAGCTGATGGTCACCTCCGCCGCCTATCGCCAGTCCGGCGTGGTCACGCCCGAGAAGCTGGAGAAAGATCCGTCTAACCGGCTTCTCGCCCGCGGCCCGCGCCATCGCCTCGATGCCGAGCAGATCCGCGATCTCGCCCTTGCCTCCTCAGGCCTGCTCGTCGCGAAAACCGGCGGCCCCTCGGTGAAGCCCTATCAGCCGGAAGGCATCTGGGAGGCGGTCGCCATGCCGCAGTCGAACACCAAGACCTATCGCCAGGACAGCGGCGAGTCGCTCTACCGGCGCTCGCTCTACACGATGTGGAAACGCACCGCCGCGCCGCCGTCGATGGAGATTTTCAACGCGCCGACCCGCGAGGTCACCTGCGTCCAGCGCGATGTCACCAACACGCCGCTGCAAGCGCTCGTGCTGATGAACGACCCGCAGTTTGTCGAGACATCGCGCGAACTGGCGTCTAACGCGATGAAGGCTGCGGCGGATTTCGACGCCCGCCTGGACTTCATCACCGCGCGTCTCGCCGGAAGAACCTTGGATGCGGAAGAGCGCCAGATCGCCCGGAAATCGCTCGATTCGGCACTGGCGGCATTCCGCGCCCAGACCGAAGATGCCAAGAAACTGATTTCCACCGGGGCCACGCCGCCGCGCAAGGACGCGGATGTTCCGGAACTCGCCGCCTGGACGCTTGTCGCCAGCCAAATCCTCAATCTCGACGAAACCATCACCCGCTAGACCGCCATGACACCCTTGGAATCCCACAACGCCGCCTACAGCCGCCGCCAGTTTTTCCGCAAGTCCGGCACCGGCCTCGGCATGGCCGCGCTCGCCACCCTGCTCGGCCAGCGCGGCATCTCCGCAGCGGATAGCCTCGCCGGCATTCAGAACATGCTGCCGCAAATCGCCCCCAAGGCGAAGCGGGTGATCTACATCTCGCTCATCGGCGCGCCGTCGCAGCTCGACCTGTTCGACTACAAGCCGGACTTGAAAAAGCGCTTCAAGGAGGATCTCAACGGCTGGCTGAAAGAACAGGGCCAGCGACTCACCGGCATGACCTCCGGCCAGGCGAGCTTCCCGCTGGCACCCTCGATTTTCAATTTCCAACAGCACGGCCAGTCCGGCGCATGGGTCAGCGAACTGCTGCCGTGGACCGCGAAAATGGTGGACGACCTCTGCATCATCAAGTCGATGCACACCGATGCGATCAACCACGAGCCCGCCAACCAGTTGATCTGCACCGGCTCGATGCAGTCGGGAAAAGCGTCGCTCGGCTCATGGCTTTCCTACGGCCTTGGTTCGATGAACGAGGAGCTGCCGTCCTTCGTCGTGCTGCACGCCACACACACCTCGCCCTTCGCGAACGTGCAGGCGATTTCCTCGCGGCTCTGGGGCTCCGGTTATCTGGCAGGCAAACACGCCGGCGTGGCGCTCCGCTCGCTTGGCGATCCCGTGCTTTTCCTCAAGGACACGGCCGGAATCTCGCGCGAAACCCGCCGCAACATGCTCGACGGCTTGAATGACTTGAACCGCCGCTCGTTCTCTGCGATCCGCGATCCGGAGATCGAGAACCGCATCCAGCAGTATGAAATGGCGTTCCGGATGCAGGCCTCCGTGCCGGAACTCACCGACCTTTCCGGCGAGCCAGAGAGCACCTATCAACTCTACGGCGACGACAGCAAAAAGCGCGGCACCTTCGCGAACTCCGCGATCATGGCCCGCCGTCTCGCCGAGCGCGGCGTGCGCTTCGTGCAGATTTTCCACCGCGGCTGGGACCAGCACGGCGATCTTCCGCGCGACCTCGCCTCGCAGTGCAAGGACGTGGACCAAGGTTGCTACGGCCTGATCCAGGACTTGAAACAGCGCGGCATGCTCGAAGACACGCTCGTCGTCTGGGGCGGCGAATTCGGACGCACAATCTACTCGCAGGGCAATCTGAGCGAGACCAACTACGGTCGCGACCACCATCCGCGCTGTTTCAGCATCTGGATGGCCGGCGGCGGCATCAAGGGTGGCCAGGTTTACGGCGAAACCGACGAGATGTCCTACAACATCGTCAAGGACCCCGTCCACATCCGCGATCTCCACGCGACCATGCTTCACGCCCTCGGAATTGAACACGAACGACTTAGCTTCAAGTTCCAAGGCCTCGACCAGCGCCTCACCGGCGTGGATCCGGCCAAGGTCGTGAAGGACTGGTTCGTCTGACGCCGTGGGCCCGGCTGGAAAGGAAGATGGGTGCCAGGATTTGCTGGATTCTGCGATTCCTCGTTTGTGTTGGTGCGGGTAATGACCGCGTGGACAAGGGACTGGCTATTTTCGATGAAAACAAGGATCTGATTCCTGATATCGTGATCGACGGCAAGCCGACGACGCCCGCACTTCCCGCCAAGGCCGACTTCGATGGCATCCTGACGCTGACCTATCCGGAAACGGCCGGCATGGTGGCGACGCGCACTCTCTATCCCTCGATGACCAAGGCCTTGGTGCTCGATGAATGGCACTTGCGCAATACCAGCGAAAAGCCGGTGACGGTCTCGGTGAAGCCCCCCCGCATCGAAAAGCGCGAGGGCGAAAAGGCAGTCATGATTTGGCAATCGCAGGCGGTCGAGACCACCACGATCGCACCCAAAGGCGTGCTTGCCTTCCACTCCAGCATCCACGCGCGTCTAGCAGGCGAGCCGGATCTTGTGACGGATCCGGCCACCGAGCGCGCCGCACGCCAGGCGCTGGTGGCTGCGGCATGGAACGGCCCGGGTCGATTGGAAACCCCGGACCGCGATCTCAATGCTGCTTATGCCTTGCAGAAGTTTCATGTGCTGGAAACTCCGATCGAAACCCACAATGGCGTCATCACCCACAACGGCAGCCTCACCTACTCCCCCGGCATCTGGGCCAATGATCCGGTCGAATACTCCAGCCCGCTGTTTCCATTTTTCGGTGACCCGGAGCTAAACAAAGCGAGCATGCAAATGTATCGAATCTGGCTCGATCACTGCCTCGAGCATGGCATCGATCCCTTCCCGGGCTCCTTCGAACATGCCGCGTTGAAACTCACGCAAAAATGGCGCGGCGATGATGCGATGGTGCTTTATGGTTTGGCGAAATTTCTGTTATTCCAAGGCGACCGCGCCGCCGCCGAAGAGATGTGGCCGCTCATCGAGTTCAGCGCGGGATCGGTGCAACGAAACACGAGGGCCGATGGCATCGTCGCCACCGGTCTGGAATCGTTCGAGTGCACCCCGTGGCTGCCCAAGGACTGGCCACGCATGGCCTTGCGCGACGTCCGGGCCTTCGGTAGATCCTGGGATCTGGTGCTTGCTAGGGCAGGGGACTTGCAGAAAGTCACCGTGAGCAGCCAAGGTCGGAATATTCTATCGAAAACCGGGCCGGCCGGGAAAACCTACCGGGTGAACCTGGCCCATGCCAAGTGAATCAACGGAATCCCGCTTGATGTTGCCTCGTGGCTTGGCTATCAGAAGGCCATCACTCCGCCACGCGAAGCCGCGCCGACAACTTCGGAGCAACCACAAAACCCTCCACGATCTAACTGAATAAGGCGTGGGTTTCGTCGTCCGCATCAAGCAGGCCACCCACCTGGAGATCCTCGGGGAAATCGCCGTGAGCGAGGAGGGGAAGCGGTCGGGATCCTCTCCCTGTTGCTACAGCGGCAGACCGGTCGGCGTCCGACCAAGCGGATGATCGCAACAAAATTGCTCAAAAGCTTCAAGGGTGACAACATCGACCTCGATGCCATCGCCGGAGACCAATGCAAGAAGTGCCGCCTCGTGGCCATGCGCGCGGACCCGAAAGTCTCGGCGGCCCGGCGGGCCGAATGTCGTAAGAAAGCCGGGGACTGCGGCAAAAATCCCTGCCCTAAAGGGCTCCTCCGCGACGGCTGGCACCTCATGCTAACCAATCTGAGCCGAGAGCAGGCCGACGTGATCCAGCTCGCCGCGATCTACCGCGCCCGCTGGGCGGTGGAAATCCAGTTCCGCGCATAACTCTACGACCTCCTGGCCGTGCGACTGATCAAAGCCCGCGATCTGGCAGAGTTAGACGCATTCGATCCCGACCCGAGGCACGTCGCACGGGACAAGCGAACCCGGAAATCCCCCGTAGAATCAGGCATCCTGGCCTTAACCTGACGCGAATGGGTGGATGCCGCATCGGGGATGTGGTGCACGTCGTCCCCGGCGGCTTGGGCGCGCTTCCGAGCAGGGACCCGGCGCCATGAAGCCGCCGGCCGCGGGGAGCAGCAGGAATGATTTCATGGGGCGCTTTTTCGGTCCGCTGGCTGGCGGATGATTTTGAACGGAACGGAACTGGCGAGAGCTCCAGACCGTGGTCCGGGAGTCTCGCCCGGAGTTCAAATGTGTGAGCTCCTGCCTCTATCACTCGATGTTCTGCACCTGCTCGCGGATCTTCTCCAGCTCGGTCTTCGCCTCGACGATGGTCTGGGCGATCGACGCGTCGTTCGCTTTGGAGCCGATGGTGTTGAACTCGCGGAAGAGTTCCTGACAGAGGAAATCCAGCGCGCGGCCGGGCGGCTCGGCGGCGTCGAGGTATTCGCGGAATTTCGCGAAGTGCGAGTCGAGCCGGGTGATTTCCTCGCTCACGTCGCAGCGGTCGGCGAAGAGCGCGATTTCCTTGGCGACGCGCTCGTCGGCGGGATCGAGTTCGAGGCCGGCGTCGCGCAGGCGCTTGGCGAGCAGGTCGCGCTGGCGGACCGGGCGGCCGGGAGCCTCGGCGGCGATTTTTTGGGAGAAGGAAACGAGCGTGGCGAGGCGGGCGATGAAGTCGGTCTTGAGGTGCTCGCCCTCGCTGGAACGCATCGCGGCGAGCTGGGCGAGGGCGTCGGTGAGGGCTGGCTCGATGGCGTGCCACGCGACCTCGGCATCGATTTCACCGCTGCCCATCGTGATCAGGCCGGGCTGGCGGAGGTAGTCGGCCGCGGCTGGAACCACCGGGTGGCCGATGGCCTCGCTCAAGGCGGTGAAGGCGGCGGTGAAGGCCTGGGCCAGCGCCGGATCGATGCGGAAATCGGCGAGAGCGGTGTGGGCGCGCTCCAGATTGATAGCGACCTGGATGCGGCCGCGGGAAACCGTGGCGAGCACAGCCTGGCGGATGCGGGCGTCGAGTTCGTTGAGCTCGCGGGGCGCTTGCAAGACGACTTCGGCCTGCTTGCGGTTGACGGCGCTGATTTCCACGGTGGCTTGCCACACGGCCGTCGCCGCCGAGCCGCGGCCGAATCCTGTCATTGAATGCATGGCCGGAGGATGAACATCGAACATCGAACGTCCAACATTGAAGCTGGAAATTTTTCGTCCATTCAACGATCGATGTTGGACGTTCGATGTTCGATGTTCGACGCTTCCGCATGGCGAAGGTGTTGGTGGGACTCTCCGGCGGAGTGGACAGCGCGGTGGCGGCGGCGCTGCTGGTGGAGCAGGGCCACGAGGTGGCCGCGGGCTACATGAAGAACTGGATCAACGACGAGGGTATTCCCGGCGATTGCCCGTGGGAACAGGACATCGAGGACGCGCGCGCCGTGGCGAAATCGCTGGGCATCGAGTTCCGCGTCATCGACCTCATCGACTCGTATCGTGACCGGATCGTCGAGTATCTCATCGAAGGCTACCGCTCGGGCATCACGCCGAACCCGGACGTCTGGTGCAACCGCGAGATGAAATTCGGGGTGTTTCTCGACTACGCATTGGCGCAAGGATTCGAGCACGTGGCGACCGGCCACTACGCCCGCCGGCGGACCTTGAGCGACGGCACGGCCGCCATCCTGCGCGGCGCCGACCCGAACAAGGACCAAAGTTATTTCCTCTCGCTGATGACCCAGCGCCAGGCGGCGCACGCGCTTTTCCCGACCGGGGAAATGCTCAAGCCGGAAGTCCGCGAAGTCGCCCGCCGCTTCAACCTGCCGGTGGCGGAGAAGAAGGACAGCCAGGGGATCTGCTTCCTCGGCCAGGTGAAAATGAGCGATTTCCTCCGCCATTACGTCGCCGACACGCCGGGCGAAATTGTCGATCTATCCGGCAAGGTGCTCGGCGAGCATCGCGGGTTGCACCTCTACACGCTCGGCCAGCGGAAAGGCCACGGCGTCGCCTCGCCGCGCGATGGCATGGCCTACGTCGTCGTCGGCAAGGACCCGGCGAAGAACCGCCTCATTGTCGGCTGGGACACCCCGGAATCCGCGGGCCTCTACGCCACCGAATGCACCGTCGGCACGCTCACCGCGCTCAACGAACCCTTCGACACGCGCCGCCTGATTGACGCCCAGCCGCGCTACCGCGCCAAGGCCGAGCCCGCCACGTTAGAGCCGCGGGAAGGCGGCAAGATCCACCTTGAATTCCAACGCCCGCAACGCGCCATCGCCCCCGGCCAGATCTGCGCGCTCTACGAAGGCGGCAGGCTGCTAGGCGGCGGGGTTTTCGAGAGTGTGGGGTGAGGAATGCCTGTATCACGCCCCGCGCGGAATAAATTCCGCGCTCCGGCGGTCGCCGCGCTTGCGGGGATGTCGGAGTTTGGTAGGAAAAGGCCGTGGCGCAGCAAAGTGACGTTCGGGAGGTCCTCCAATACATTCCTCAATTCCGGGGGAAGGTGTTTTTCGTGCTCATCGAGGCCGGGCTCTTGCCCGAGCCGGCGGTGGCGGAAACCTTGCTGGATCTGGCGGTGCTCGAAGACCTCGGCGTGAAGCTGGTGCTCGGCGTGCTCGGCGGCGACATGAAGGATCTCTACGATTGGACGCTGGAGTGCGAGATCATGGCGGCGCGTGTTTCCCGGCCGATCACCGATCCGCTGGCGGTGCGCGAGGTTTTGGAAATCCTCGGCCGCGGCCAGTCGGCGGTGATCGACGCTTCGGCGACCGGGCCGTTGGACATTCCCGTGGTGGACTTCGCCAAGGGAATCGGCGTGGCCAAGATCATCACTCTGCTAGAAGAGGCCATTCTCATCGACGGCGCGCCAGCCCACGCCATCCGCGCGGCGGACGCGGAGGCGCTGGCCTGCCGCACCGATGCCGCCGGAGCCGCGCTGCTGCGGGCGGCGGCTGCCGCTTGCAATCGCGGCGTGCCGCGGGTGCATGTCCTGAACGGACGCCAGCAGGGCGTGCTGGTGGACGAGCTTTTCTCTAACGAAGGCGTGGGCACCATGGTCCACGCCGACAGCTACCGCTTGATCCGCAAGCTGCGCGAGGAGGATATTCCCGAGCTGTTGGGCATGATCGGCCGCTCGGTGCGCCGGACGAAACTGGTCGAGCGCACTTACGAGGACATCCAGTCGCGGATCGGGGATTTCCACGTGATGGCCATCGACGACAACGTCGTCGGCTGCGTGGCCTTGCACGAATATCCTGAAGAGCACTGCGCGGAGGTGGCTTGTTTGTATGTGAAGCAGGCGCACGAGGGCAGGGGATACGGCATCGATCTGGTCCGGCACGCGGAGGCTGTCGCCCGCGAGCGGGGAATCCCGAGGGTGTTCGCGCTGAGCAACCGGGCGGCGAATTTCTTCACCGGTAAACTCGGATACGACCCCGCCACGGTGGAGGATTTGCCGAGGGCCAGGCGCGCGCAATTCGAAGCGAGCGGGCGGGATTCCCTGGTTTTCTCGCACCGGATCGGTTAGCCGGAACACGTTCGGATCAAACGATCATCTCGCGCGTGACGCGATACTTGGCGGCGCAGCGCGGGCACTGGATGTTGATGGATTCCTCGTCGCCGAAGAGGTCGTCGAGGCGGTTCTTCCAGCCGCCGAGGATGGGCAGGATCTTGTCGATGGTGCAGCCGCAATGGAAACGGAAGCGGCGGGTTTCGAGAAGGGTGGTTTCCTCGGTCTCGGTGATTTTCGCGACCGCGGCGGCGTCGAGGGATTCGAGCCATTCGAGATCGCAATCCGGCTGGGCGGCGACGATGGCGAAATTCTCATCCTCTAACCGGAAGGCGCGCGCCGGGCGTTGCTCGGACTGCTCGTAATACTGGGACAGCCAGGCGATCGGGTCCTTGCCCTTGATTTCCAGGGTCGAGAGCCGCGGCGTGCTGTTATCCACGGTGGTCGTCTGGGCGTAGAAAAAATTCCGGTCCGGCTCGCGGACGTCCTCGGTGAAGATCCGGCCGGTGATCGCCTCGTCAAACGAGCCGCCGGTGACGAACAGATTCATCCGCGGCGCGCGCAGGTTCGCGGTCCAGGCGATGGTTTCCGCCCACGGCCGCGCCACGAGATGCAGCGCGAGCATGGCGAGCGTGTCCTTGAGCATCTGGTCGAGCTCGCCCGGCGGGCGGATGCCGTGCTGCATCAGATGCAGGTAGTAGTCCGTGTAAATCGGCGTGAACTGCCCGCGCAGCAGCAGCGCGTTGCGATGCCGGACGAAGATGGATTCGATGGTGGTGAAATCTTCAGCGGGTTGCATGGGACGAAAAGAGAAGAGCACAGCGCCGAAAGGCACGCCACACGGAAACACGCAGCGGCTCGCATTGGACTCTTTGCCCCAAAAGTAATGCCGAGACGTCCTTGGGCTTATGCCGCCACCCAGCGGTCCGGAGCTCGCCACTTTAGCGTGCTCTTCCGGAAGACAAGCTGAGGCTTGAACTCCGGGCAAGCGGTTCACGCCCCCGGCAGCTCGATGAAGCCTTCGAGTTTGCGAATCCGGGTGGGGTGGCGCATTTTTCGCAGGGCTTTGGCTTCGATCTCACGGACCCGCTCGCGTTCGGTTAGGGTGTCGGTTACGTTCTTGATCTTGTCCTTGAGCATCGAGCATTCAACGGTGTTCAAGATTGAGGTCATGAGCGGGCGTCGATTTTGGTGAGATGGGCCAAGGCGTGCGCCCGGGAAAGCGTGGAGTCCAGATGGTTTTTCAACCAGCGGATGAACTTCACGGTGCGTTGGGTGAGGCGTTGGATGCATTGCTGGAGAACGGTCAGTCCGCCTCCTCCGCGGAAATGCGTTTGGCTGCGTCGAGGTGGATGGATTCCGGGTCTGTCAGATACCGCAGAGCGACTACGCGACTGATGAACGCGGGTGTGTCCTTGTCAGCGTTTGGCGTCATCGGGGTGAATGGCGTCCGGGGGATTCATGGTTTGCAAATTCAGTTTCATTGCCTCCACTTCCTCACCCACCAGCTCCCGCAATTCTTCGGGAGCGATCACCGTGGCGGCTCCACCGAAGCCGAGCACCCAGCTCTTCACCTCCACCAACTCGGACAGCCGGAAATGCACCCGTAGCCGGTCCGGTGCCAGATCCTCCAGCCGCTGATCCTCCGCCTTCATGTCCCACGCGATCAAATACCAACATTGGTCCCGACAGATCAAACGCTGGGGAAAAACGCTCCGCGAGAAATGATGATCCTCCTCCAGTCTCCGGTAGCGGATCTCCACCACCTGTTGTTGGAGAATCGCCAGCGTCAGCTTGCCATGAATCGCATGGTTCAGGGAAATGTCGCCGGAAGGCGCGCGCTGCTGGATCACCTCGCCCAGTTCATCCCAGCGGATCTCACCGAGAGCCTCCGACCTGCGGCAAACTTTCGCCAACTCGCCGCGAATCTCCAGCGCCAGCTTCGACACTCCCAGCAGGCGCAGAGCCTCATGCACCATCGCCAGCGCCGCGACCTCCTGCGGTGCCGTGATCCGCGTCTCCGCCAGTGAAGGTTCCCGCAGGGAATACCCGGTTTTGCTAGGGTCGATCGGCCATTTTTCATGATCTCGCAGATGATCCATGCACCGCCGGACCGTCCGCTCACTGCATTCCATCCGCTCCCGGACGATGCCCCACACCCGGAACAAATCGAGAAACCACCAGACCCCGAAACCGCCGAACGTGATCAAGAAAATGAGCGTCAGCCAGACACGTCCGGCGTAGGCGTAGTGCAACCCGCAGGGAAGCAGCAGCCAGAATGCAAGCGCCGGGGACTTCTTCTTGCGGGAGAACTCCTCGGCGAATGCGAGTTGGGCCGATTCATCCATGGTGCCGAGTTTTTTCAAATCCCGTGCTGTAGGCGAAGACCGGACCTTGCACGCCGCAGTGATCGATGAGGGATCGGGCGCAGGCCAGGGAGGGATCGCCGCCGGAGAGGTCGAGGAAGCCGTGGTGTTGGAGAGAGCCGGCTTGATCGAGGATGTGGAGACTGAACTGGAAGGGGATTTGTTGGAACGGCCGCGTGCCTTTCCAGATCGGCACGGTGAACATGGCGGTTTCAAAATCCAGGAAGTAGGCGGGAAAGGCATGGGGGGCGAGGTCGGCTGCCGCGTCGAAGTAGGCTTCGCCTGATACGCATGCCTGCTTCACCCTGAGTTGCATGGCGGTGAGGAGATTGTCGGGAATCTCCCGCAGATCATCGGTGTTTTCGGCTTCCACTGCCGCACGGCGCCAACCGGATAGGTTGGGAAAGGAACTGATGGGGTATTCCGGCCCCACTTGGTCACGGTGGCAGTGGTCGCAGAAACTACAGGGATATGGAGTGGCACAGTGGGGACCGGTGGCGACGTCGGGTTCCTCGGTGAGCGCGGCGATGCCATGGGCCCCGGCGATCCAGGCGGCGACCTCATCATGGCGGGAGCTTGCCTCTTCGGTGAGGTCTTCTTCATGAAGGAGGCCGCGGTAGTCGCCGTCGCTTTGATAGAGAAACCGGTTGTCGATGTGGCCGATGGAGGCGGAGCTGAGAGGAATGCCGGCTTGGGCGGCAAGATAGGATTGCACCGCCAGGTCATCGCGTTGGTAGGATTTGACGCTGCCTGATGATTTCACCTCCACCATCTTCCAGCGGAGAGTGCCGTCCGAGCGGTCCGGTAACATGACATCGGCATAGGCGAGTGCTCCGGCTGCGGTGAGTCCGGCTTCGAAAACCGGCCCCTCGCCCTCGGCAAGTAGGATGCCGCTGCGGGCGAGAGCTTCGGGGTGGCCGAGTTCCCCGATGTCGATGGTCACGCCGGTCCGGTCGGGATCAAAAAGTTGGCGGGCGATCTCGCCGACCTGGTTGCCGATGGCAAACACGGCTGCGGAGGCGGAGTCGTCGCGGAGGTCGGGTTGGTGGATTTCCAGCCACAGGCGTTTCGAGCATTGGCGGTAGGCGAGGATCTTGGATTTGGAGAGGTTGCGCATGGGGGGAACTTAGCCGCTGAACGCGGACAAAAACTGTCCGGGGTGGGAATTTTTTTGAAGGAATCGGCATCCATCATTTCCAGACATAGTGCGCCCCGCGTCCCTTGCCGCGTGCCTCGATGAGGCCGTGGGCGAGGAGTTCGCGGAACTTGCCTTTGAGGGTGTGAGGGTTGGCGGTCAGTTGGGCAGCGGCTTGGGCGAGCGAGAGCGTTTCATGCGATTGAAAAAGCGCGGCCAGTCTGGCAGCCAGAGGCGACAGCAGCGCCCGGCGGGCTTCATCCTCGACGAGGCGTTCCTGGAGGACGCCCGTCTGGCGGTGCAGGCAGCGCAGGAAGAAGTGCAGCCAGGATTCCCAGTCGGGAGTTTCCTGACGCAAGGTGCCCTGGGTGCGGCGCAGGGCGAGATAGTAGGTTTCCTTGCTTGGCTCGATGAGGCTTTCCAGCGAACAGTAAGGCACGTAAGTGTAACCCGCCCTTAGCAGCAGCAGAGTGGTGAGGATGCGCGAGAGTCGTCCATTGCCGTCCTGAAACGGATGGATGGCGAGGAACCAAACGATGAACACACCGATGCGCAGCAGCGGATGCAGCAATTCCTCCGCTTCCACGCGACGGTGCCATGCCAGCAGGGATTCCATTTCGCGAGGAGTGTCGAAGGGGCTGGTGGTGGCGAAAACGGTCCCCAACTCCCGGCCATCGGCATCGAAGGCGGCGACGTGGTTGGGCAGGGTCTTGTAGGCTCCCCGGTGTCGTTCGTCCTTCGAGCTGTGACGCAGCAAATTGCGGTGAAGTTGGAGCAGGACACCCTCCGTGAGCGGCATCTCCGGATGGTGGGCGAAGACCAGCTCCATGACGTAGGCGTAGCCCGCCACCTCTTCCTCATCCCGGTTGCGAAACGACTGGGTTTCCAGCCGTCCGAGCAGATCTGCGACTTCGGCGTCGCTGAGTTTCGATCCCTCAATCCGGGTCGAGGAACCCACGCTCTCGATGGTGGCCACCCGCCGCAGTCCGGAAAGGCGTTCGGGACTCAAGCCTTGAATGGCGCTCCACTGGCCGCGGTAGCGATCCACCTCGCTGATGAGCCGCAGCATTTCGCCGGTAATTGGTAAACTGGTGGGAAGTGCGTTGTCCATGACGGGGATGGTATCCGTTTTTAGGTCCGATTGCATCTGATTTCATCCGATTCCATCTGATTTAGTCCGATTTCATCCGTTCTCATCTGATTCTCCACACTCCACAAACCCCTCCCTCACCCACGAGGGCGGAAAAATCCCCTGTGCAATTCCGTTGATTGGCACCAAGAGGGATGGGGAAATTCGGATGCCGCCAAGGTTTATGGAGTCACGCAAACTCCACCTGCTCGTAAAGCTCGGCAAGTGGCAGGCTGGCATCGATTTCCGGCAGCGGGATGACGGCGTCGAGTCCCGAGTGAGCCTCCACCGCGAAACCGCCTTCGGATTTCTCGGACTTGCGGCGGTGGACGATGACGGCGGGAGTTTCGGACTCGACAAAGATCAGCACCTTGAGCGAGGGGATTGTTAGATAAGCGTCACGTTTTTCGCCGAGATCGGCACGACGGGTGGAATCGCTGAGGACCTCGATGATCACCACGGGCCGGTCTTGGAAATGATCGGTGGAAGGATTCGAGTGGCAGACCACCAGGGCGTCCGGGTAGTAGAAGCGAGTGTGGTCGGGATACTCGATGCGGACCTTGGTGTCGCTGTTGAAAGGGCGGCAGGATTTTCCGCGGAACTGGGTGCCGAGCGAAAGCAGGGCGTTTACCGCAATCGCATTGTGCTGGTTGCTGGCACCCGCCATGGCGTGGATGGTGCCGCCGAGATATTCGTGCTTCACGTCACTGAGCTCCTCACCCGCGAGATACTCGGCGATGGTGAGGGCATCCGCAGTCATGGGACATGCTTAGCAGCTGCCAACGGCTCTGGCAACCCACCAGCGATACCGAAGCGTTCCCGCGACCGCGGTTGCAGCGGGTGCCGATTTGATTGCCGGTGGCAAACACGGCTGCGGAGGCCGGGTGGAAATTTGACGATGGAATGAGCGGGTGATCGGAATTTGCTCCCAAGCTTGCCCGTGATCGAAGCTCTTGCTTGCTATCGCTCATCAAATGGCTATTTGTGCCAGTTGGGTTTGACCACGGGGCGGAGAAGAGGAGCATTAGAGAGTGGCTAGAAGGGTGAGTTCCAGTTTTCCCAAGTCGTCACGAATGGCGGAGATGAGCTGGGAGCCGGTCAGTTTCCGGGAGGCAGTCAGGCTTTCGGCGAGGCCGGCACGGGACAGGGCAGGCATGGCGGTATCGAGCGCCTGACGGAGCTGGATGGACTGGACCTGCTCCGGCGCATCGTCGAGACCGGATTGGCCGAGCACATCGATGAAGGTGGTGATGGCGGAAAAGACTGGCATCCAATCAACCCAGCGCGGGAAGCCGGAGGGCTGCGACCAGGTGATGAGAAAGTCCCAGTCACCGGGCTTGATCCAGAAGATCTTTTCGCGGCCGTCCCGGCGTGAGCGGATGTGGCCGGAGTCCTCCATTTCGTTGAGCGTGTATTGGACGGATTTGGAGAAGTAGCCGATGTCGCGGGCGATGGCGGCAGGGTGGCCGGATTCGTGAGTCAGCAGCCAGGCCATGATCTCGGCGCGCGCATTCACCCCGAAGAGTGCGCGAAGGCAGCACAACAGGTTGGCCGCCCGGGACGGGTCCGGCGGTTGGCTCATGCCTCGCAGCTCGATCGGATCGCGCAGCAGGCCGTAGGGGAGGAAATCCGGGTCGGGTTCGTGAAGAACTGGCAGCGCGCTGCCATCAGCGTGGATGAAGAGCGGCTCGGGTCTGACCTCGGCAGGGATGGGGCCGGAGATCAGGGTCCATTTTCTCATCGCCGATTGCTTGGAGAGAATGGCGCTGATCGCAGTCATGACACGCAGATCCGCCACCGGCCACTCGTCAGCCTTTGCCTTCATGCCTTCAGACGTTCCTGCCGCATGTCATCACTCACCGGTCGGGGGAGCGAAACCATGCGCTGGCGTTTGGAGTGTGGAGGAAAGAAAGGAATGTGGCCAGGCATCCGGGCTGGGGGACGGGTTGGAAATTTTCACTTCGCGCGTCGTGCGACGACGACGACGCTCGCTTGAGGTGCTGCGCTGGCTTTGGCGGCCTCGTTCCGCTGCGCGATTTTGGCGAGGGCTTCGGCTTCGATGCGTTGCAGTTCTTTTTGCGTCGCGGCCTCCTTGGCGTTTTCCGCGTTGTTGTTGTTGTCGCCGCTGTTGCCGGGAGGTGTCTGGTCGCCGTTGCCCCAGCCGCTGTTGCCCGGCGCGTCCTGATCGCCGTTGCCCCAGCCGTTGTTGTCGTGATCGAAATCAACGCGGGTGCACTTCTGTGAATTTCCGGGGGTGGGATCCTTGACGGGGACGGGCGTGGTCCCGGCGTGGGACGGCGTCGCGCAGAGGGCGATGGAGGCGCTTTGCTTGCGGTTCGCACATGGTGGGGCGAGTCGGCGGTTGGGCCGAAGTCGCGGGCGTGGTTGGCCCGTCCGGACTTGTCGGCGTTTCATGCCGTCGCCGAAAGCGGTGACGAGGGCTGAGGGCGCGATGGTTCGCACCGGTGGATTGAAGACAGGCAGGAATGCCCGGGGCACGGTCAGGCGCGCTCGGCGAGCGGCTTGTAGGTGCGGAGGGTCGCTCCGGTGTAAATCTGGCGCGGGCGCGAGATGCGGCTGTCCGGATCGTCCATGACTTCCTTGAAATTGGCGACCCAGCCGGGCATCCGGCCGATGGCGAAGAGCACGGTGAACATGTCCATCGGGACGCCGATGGCGCGCATGATGATGCCGCTGTAGAAATCGACGTTCGGGTAGAGCTTGCGGGAGACGAAGTATTCGTCGTGCAGGGCGATTTCCTCGAGTTTTTTGGCGATGTCGAGCAGCGGATCGGAGACGTGAAGCTGGGCGAGCACCTTGTCGCACTGCTCCTTGATGATGACGGCGCGAGGGTCGAAATTCTTGTAAACGCGGTGGCCGAAGCCCATCAGGCGGCGGTTGCCGGTCTTGTTTTTGACCTCGTTGAGGAACTTGGTGCCGTCGTCGCCTTCCTTATGGATTTCCTCGAGCATTTCGAGGACGGCTTGGTTGGCGCCGCCGTGGAGCGGACCCCAGAGGGCGCAGACGCCGGCGGAGGCGGAGGCGAAAAGGTTGGCGCGGCTGGAGGCGACCATCCGCACGGTGGAGGTGGAGCAGTTCTGCTCGTGGTCGGCATGAAGCAGGAAAATCAGGTCGAGCGCCTTGACGATTTCCGGCTTCAATTCGCAGTCCTCACCCGGATACGAGAACATCATGTGAAGGAAGTTCTCGGTGTATGTGAGGGTGGTTTTCGGATAGATGGATGGCAGTCCGTGGGCTTTGCGGTAGGAGAAGGCGGCGATGGTGCGGACTTGGGAGATCAGGCGCGCGGCGTGGTAGGGGAAGCGCTCTTCCCGCGCGTGGATCAGGTTCGGATGATAGGAGGACGCCGCGTTGATCATCGAGGAAAGGATCGCCATCGGGTGGGCGGTGGGCGGGAATCCTTCGAAATGGTGGCGCATGCCCTCGTGGAGCATCTCGTTGTCCGTGAGCAGGCCGGAAAACTCGCCGAGTTGGGAAGGGGTGGGGAGCTCGCCGTAGATCAGGAGGTAGGCGGTCTCGATGAAGGTGCTTTTCTGCGCGAGTTCGGCGATGTCGTAGCCGCGGTATTGGAGGATGCCCTTTTCGCCGTCGATGAAGGTGATCGCGCTCTTGCAGGCGCCGGTGTTGCCGTAGCCGGGATCGAGCGTGATCGCGCCGGTCTTGCTGCGAAGGGTGCCGATGTCGATTCCGACTTCCCCTTCAGTTCCTACAACTGTCGGCAGCGTGAGAGGCTTGCCATCGATGATCAATTCCACTGTTCCGTTCATGCGGCGGGATGCTACTCAGCTTTGTTTCGAGAAGGCTAGCCTGCAATGCATCGAATTTTCAGCAAATTCATTCCCCCGCGTCCGGGTAGGAGCCGAGGAGTTTGACGAGCGAGCAGTGCTTGCCGAGTTCTTCGAGGGCTTCGGCGACTTTCGCGTCGTCGCAGTGGCCGGCGAGATCGACGTAGAAGATGTATTCCCAGTCCTTGCGCTTGGACGGGCGGGACTCGATTTTCGACAGGTTGATGTGGAACTGGTCGAAGGCCTGGAGCGCTTTGACCAGGGAGCCGGGGCGGTCGTGGATGGCGAACAGGATGGAGGTGCGGTCGTTGCCGGTGGGCGGGCAGGGCTTCTCGCCGATGACGAGGAAGCGGGTGGTGTTGGTGGCGCGGTCCTGGATGGATTCCTCCAGCAGCGTGAGCCCGTACATTTCCGCGGCGAGCGGGCCGCCGAGCGCGGCGGCTCCGTGGGCGGCCTGGTCGCGGGCGATCTGCGCGGCCTTGGTGGTGGAGGAAACCTCGACGAGATCCGCCTCCGGGAAATTTCTCAGAATCCACGCGCGGCACTGGCCGAACACCTGCGGGTGCGAATAGAGCGTCTTGATTTCCGAGCGCGGGATCGCCGCCATCAGGCCGTTTTCGATCCGCAGCAGGATCTGCGCGCAAATGTGCAGCGGCGAGTCCACGAACAGGTCGAGCGTGTGCGAGACCGCGCCTTCGGTGGAGTTCTCGATCGGCACCACGCCGTAGTTCGCGGCGCGGCGGGCGACCTGGTCGAAGACGTCGGAGAAGTTCGGCTGCGCGGAGTAATTCACCGAGTGGCCGAACTTTTTGATCGCGGCCTGGTGTGTCCAAGTTCCCTCCGGGCCGAGGTAGGCGATGGTCAGGTCGTCCTCCAGCGCGAGCGCGGCGGACATGATTTCCCGGTAAATGGCCCGGATCGATTTCTCCGGCAGGCGGCCTTGGTTCATCTCGATGAGCCTGCGGAGCAGCGCTTCCTCGCGCTCGGGGGCGTAAATTTGCAGGTTGTCGCGCTTTTTCACCAAGCCCACTTCGTGGACGAGATCGGCGCGGCGGGAGAGCAGGTCGAGCAGGTCGTGATCGATGGTGTCGATCTGGCTGCGGATGTCGTCGAGATTCACGGGAGAAATGGGGAAGTTAGGAGTCGGTGGAGGATTCGTCGCCCGCGGCGGCGGCGGGGATGCCGACCGCGCCGAGGGCGAGTTGCTGCTCGGGATCGGCGGCGGGTGCGGGCGCTTGTGCGGGCTCGGGCAGCTTCACCTTGCGGAGTTCCGTGGCGTTGGGAAGGTCGTCGATGGAGCGGATGCCGAAATGTTCGAAGAAGAGGTCCGTGGTTTCGTAAAGCAGCGGGCGGCCCGGCAGTTCCGCGCGGCCGCCGATGCGGATCAGGTCGCGGTCGAGGAGTTTCTGGATCATCCCGTCGCAAGCGACGCCGCGGACCGCCTCGATGGCGGCCTTGGTGATGGGCTGGCGGTAGGCGATGATGGCGAGGGTTTCCATCGCCGGGCCGCTCATCCGCTCGGGTTTGCGGCCCGGGAAAAGCTGGCGGACGAACTCGCCGTATTCAATGCGGGTGAAGACTTTCCAGCCTTTCGGGCGCTCGATGACGGTGAAGGCGCGCTGGCTCTCCTGATAGGCGTGGTTCAACTCCGCGATGGCAGCCGTGACTTTTTCCGCGGATGTCGCGGCGAGGGCGATCAACCAGTCCGGCAGGGCGGGGGCTTCCTGTCCCTCCTCGGTCTCGCGGATTTTCACGTCCTCCGCCTCGGCGACGCGGGCGCGCACCAACCGGGCGATCTCCTCGGATGGCAGGGGATTTTGGGAGGCGATTAAAAGGGCTTCGACGATGGCGCTGAGCTGCATGGCGGGGCCGCACCTTAATGACCCGCTCAGGCATTTCAAGCCTCCTGCCTAAATCCTGACGAATCACTTATTTTGGCAGGGCGTGAAGTTTCCGCTTGCTGGAGTGTGGATCACGGGCTAACCCACCGCGCTCGTCACGTCGCCGAAATTGCATTTCGGGTAGAGCGGCGAAATTTCTCCATCACCCGCATCCTCATCTCTGCGCCATGGCCGCGAAGAAAACCACCTCAAAACCTGCGCCCCAAAAGGGGAAAGCGAAGCCCGTCGTCAAGTCCTCGAAGCCTGTTGTCAAAGCGGCCAAGAAACCTGCGCCAGCGGCGAAGAAGCCCGTTGCCAAAGTGGTGAAAAAGCCCGCGGCAGTGGCGAAGAAGCCCGTTGCCAAAGCGGTGAAAAAGCCCGTGCCGATCGCGAAGAAGCCCGCTCCGGTGGCCAAAAAGCCCGATCCTAAAGCCGTGAAAAGGCCGGCTCCTGCCAAAAAGCCGGCTCCGGCTCCGAAAGCCGCGCCTCTGAAAAAAGCTGCGCCTCTGAAAAAGGCCGCCGCCGAGAAGCCCGTCAAAAAAGTTTCCCCGCCAGCCAAGGAGGTCGCCAAGCCGGCTGCGAAGGAAGTGAAAGCTCCGAAAGCCGTGGCGGTGGAAGCGGTCAAGCCGGCCGCACCCGCGAAAAAGGTGCCTGCCACCAAGCCCCGCTCCTCCGTCGTTGATTTCCCCGCGCCTCCCGCGCCGGTCAGGCCGCCCTTCGTTCCGCCCAAGGCCGCGCCGACGCATTCGGACGGTCCGGTCACTCCCGGCAGCAACGGCACCCACAGCGGCACCTTCGTCCAGAAACAACGCCAGCGCCTCCTCGACCTCCGCGACGACCTCGTGGACGCCGTTTCCGGCATGGCCCGCGACACCATCCGCAACGCGCCGGAAGGCTCCGAGGCATCCGGCAGCGGCCAGCACCAGGGCGACGCCGGCAGCGATGCCTACGACCGCGACTTCGCCCTCTCCGTCCTCGCGAAGGAGCAGGACGCGCTTTATGAAATCGAGCAGGCGCTCTATCGGATCAAGCAGGGCTCCTACGGCATTTGTGAAATGTCCGCCCGCAAGATTCCCCAAGCCCGTCTCGAAGCCATCCCGTTTGCCCGACTCACGGTCGAATGCCAGGGCCAATGGGAGAAGGAATACGGCAACCGCCGCTTCCGTCCGTCCAATGAAGTGGGCTTCAGCGGAGGCAAATACGCCGAAGATGAAGATTCTGAAACAGTTTCTCTTGACGAAGACGACGATTAAAGCAAAGTCCGCGCCCCACAAGTCATGCCACGCGAGATTATCATCCTAGAATGCACCGAAGCGAAAGCCGAGGGCAAGCCGACCTCACGTTACGTCACCACGCGTAACAAAAAGAGCCTCCGTACGCCAGGTCGCCTCGAGAAAGTGAAATTCAATCACTTCCTCAAGCGCCGCACCCTTCACCGCGAACTCCGCTAACCGCGCACTCCGCCCCATTTCCCATGTCCGAGCCAAAAACAATTCAGCGCCGTATCAACTTCCGTAAGGCGAACCGTCGGATGACGCGTCGCCGTCACGACATTCCGGCCGACCAGGTCGTCGCCACCAACCCGGAGCTTCTCACCAAGTTCACGACCGAAACCGGAAAGATCCTTCCGCGCCGCGTCACCGGAGTTTCCGCGAAACTGCACCGCAAGATAAACAACGCGATCAAGCAATCCCGCGCGATCAACCTGCTTCCCTGATCGGTCGCGAAGATTCGTTTTTCAAAAGAGCCAGCCCGTGAAAACCGGGCTGGCTCTTTGTTTTTCCGGCGTTTGGAGGGTGGGAATTGTTCCGCAACTTTTGCCTTGGAGCTGTCCGTTTCCCTTTCTACATTCCGCCCGGCGCAAGCCTTTTCCCATGGCCCAAAAAGACTACACCATTCTCAACAAGCTCGGCATCCACGCCCGCCCCGCCGCGCAATTCGTCAAAACGGCCAACCGCTTCCAGTCCGACATCTTCGTTGAAAAGGATGGCGAGGAGGTCGATGGCAAGAGCATCATGGGCCTCATGATGCTGGCCGCCGGCAACGGTTCGGTCATCTCCATCAGCGCGGACGGCACCGATGCCGACGCCGCGCTCGAAGCACTCGGCGACCTCATCAGCCGCAAGTTCGAGGAGGAGTAAGCGTCCGCTTCATTCTTCGTAAAGCTCGATCGGCAAACCGTCCGGGTCGGCGAAAAACGTGAAGCGTTTGCCGGTCAGGGGATCGGTCCGGATTTCCTCCACGCCCACGCCTTTTTCTATCAGTCCTGCCGCCTGGTGGTCCAGATCGCTAACCTTGAACGCGAGATGCCGCAGCCCGCAGGCTTCGGGATAGGAAAGCCGGACGGGTGCCGCCGGAAATGAGAACAACTCGATTTGTGCCCCGCCGGGGATTTCCAAATCGAGTTTGTAGGACTCCCGCTCTTCCCGGTAGATTTCCGAGATGATTCGCAAGCCCAGTAACTCTGTGTAAAACCGCTTCGACTCCGGATAGTCGGAGCAAATCACGGCGACGTGGTGTAAACCGGAAAGGGGCATGATTTAGCGGGAAAGGGTCCGGATGAGCTGCATGGCCTCGGGAAAATCCGGGCGGAGCTGGAGGGCGCGGGTGGCGGCGGCGAGGGCCTCGTCCCGCTGGCCGAGGCGGGCGTGGATGGTGGCGCGGGCGTAGGGAACCGCCGAATCGTTAGGATCGGCGGCCTCGCCCTGGAGCAGCGCGGCGATGGCTTCCTGCGGCTGGCCCATGCCGTTGCGGGCGAGGCCGAGGTTGTACCAGGCGCGGGCGTAGCCGGGATCGAGCTTCACGGTTTTTTCCAACTCGGCGATGGTCTCCGCCGTCGTGCCGTTTTCGCTCAGCGCAAGGGCGAGCTTGTAATGGTATTCCGGATTTTCCGGATCGAGGCGGATGGCTTCCCTCAGCGCCTTGACCGCGCCGGCGGAGTCGCCGGTGGTGCTTAGCAGGATGGCGAGATCGTGATGGAAGGGCGGTGAATTCGGATCCCATTCGATGGCCTTGCGCATCTGGCGGATGGCGCTGGCGTTGTCGCCGCGCAGCATGGCGAACTGGCTGAGCTGCATCCGGCCGGTGGGTTGGTCGGCGTTGATGTCGAGCATGTGGACGAGCTCGCGGCCGGCGCGCGAGGCGAGGTCGAGCGTGTCGCACAGCGCCCACGCGGCGGCGACGCGGACGGAGCGGACCGGGTCTTCTAACAGCGGCTGGACGGCGCCGCGGACGCTGGTGTTGTTAGCACGCGCCTGCTGACCGAGCGTGCGGACGGCGGCCTCGCGGACGAGCGGGCTCGTGTGGGCGAGCTGGCCGAGCAGCGCCTGGGTGACGGCGGGGTCCATCACCCAGCGTTCCAACAGATGGCAGGCGGTGGCTTGCCACGCGGGGATTTCCTCGGTGGCGAGCATCTTGATGAGCTGCCCGCGGGCGGCGGGATCCCCGCGGCGGGCGTTGGCCACGGTGAGCGCGCGGGTGCGCGAGGGGCGGTCGGGCTTGTCGCCGTAGAATTTCCTGCTAGCCGCGATCGCCCAGTCGGCGTCCTTGTCGGTGTGGCATTTGTTGCAGGCGTTAGGGACGCCGAACTCCTTGGTGAGCTTGGGATCCGGGATGCTGAAGCTGTGGTCATGGCGCGGGTGGCGCTGCATGTAGGTGGTGACCGGCATGTGGCAGGAGACGCACTGGTTGCCGGTGCTGTCCGCGCCGTGGTGGCTGTGGGCGGTGGGATCGATGACGGGGGCGGTGGGGTAGTCCGCCCGCGGCGCGGTGTGGCAGTTCATGCAGAGCTGGTTGCCCTTGACGATGTTCTTGTTGGAGTGGGGGTCGTGGCAATCGACGCAACGCACCCCGGCGTGGTGCATGCGGCTGGATAGAAACGAGGCGAACTCGTAGTTCTCGTCCCGCACCTGGCCGTCGGGGTGATAGATGTCGGTCTCGTCGGTGACGGTGAGGCTGAAGTGGTCGTAAAACGACTCGCCGGGGATGAGGTCGCCGGTGAGTTCCGCGCGGCGGGCATGGCAGGCGGCGCAGGTTTCCATGACCTGGTCGCGGCTGAACTTGGAAATGGTGGGGTCCTTTTTGGCGTCGAGCGGCGGCTTTTCCTGCCACTCGACGTGGTCTTTCATAGGGCCGTGGCAGGATTCGCAGCCCACGCTCATCTCGGCCATGGTGGTGTGATAGCTGTTGGTCTGGGGTTCGTAGTTTTTCCGCAGGCGGGTGTTGTGGCAGGCGGCGCACATTGCGTTCCAGTTCATGCCCTGGCCGGTCCAGTGGCCCCAGTCGCCGGGGGCGCGCTCGTCCTCATCGCCGAAAACGTCGAACCATTCGTTCTTGGCCGGGTCGAGGGTGACGTCGCAAGTCTGCATCCGGCCGCCGGGCGCGGGGATGAGGAACTGGCGCAGCGGATTGTTGCCGATGACGCGGACGACCGGGTAGGCGTGGCGTTGTTTGTCGAGGCCCTGCGTCAGGATTTTCGCCAGGCCGTCGGCATCGACGAAGGCTTCCGAAGTGTCCTTGCCATGGACGAGGGTTTGTTTCGGCTCGAAGGCCTTGTAGTCCTCGTCCTTGGTGACGAGGCGCTCGGCGCGGCCGTGGTTGGAGCCGTGCCATTTTTCAAACGCGGCGGCGTGGCACTTTTTGCAGGATTCGGAACCGGCGTATTTGGCGTGGACTTCGTCCTCGGGTGCGAGGACGGGTGCGTCGGGGGCGATCATCGCCACCGGCTGTTCCTGCGGGGTGGCGGGGTTGAAATGGCGGACGACGAGGAATGCGGCAGCGGCGGCGACGACTGCTAGAGCAACGAGTGCGAGTGGCTTTTTCCGGATGCGCATGAGTGGCTGAGATAAGGAGCGCGGACACTCCTGTTCGCGAGGCCAATGTGAAGGGAAACGAGAGTCTGAAAAGGCTGATCTTTCACATTTCATCGGCAAGCGGACCGCACCCTCCATCCCGGGGAGCTGATGTTTTGGATCAAGTTGTTTCCGGAGGGATCCCGAGGGACGCGGTGCCCGGGTTCATGGCGTTTTCCGAGCCTTGTTGACGATTCTGTTCCACCGCTCCCGCAGGTCCGCCGTGGTTGTCCCGGTAGCGGGAAGCATGGGGATCCGTTGGAGGATGGTGTCTTCGTCGAGCAAGTGGTTGCGGACCATTTCAATGAGGAAATCGAGATCCTTTTCCCGTCCGGCTACCAGTTTTGAAACGGCGAGTTCATGCCGTTGCATGGCTTCGTTTGATGGCCCAGATTTCTTGCGGTGAGAGGATGCCGGCGAAGGGGCTGCTCTGGCGCAGCCGGATCGCCCGCTCGTCGCCAGCTATCAGCAAGGCGGCGATTTCGGCGGGCGGGCGGGTATCAAGAATGCCCAGCCATTCACTTGGCGGCGGTTTTTGGCGGGTGGGCTTCTGCCCGTCAGGAGTATTCGAGAACCGGAGTCCGGCCGTCGTCCAAATGGACTTCGGGTGCCTGCCACGCCGGGCGTTGGTCGAAGCCTTCAGGGGCAGGATTAGGTCACTTCAAAAATCAGCAATGATTCTTCGAGAGACTGAGTCGCGCAGGATCTTTGGCATGGTGAAGACGAATTGGCGGTGCGGGACTTCGTGGCAGACGGCGGTTGCGATCCAATCGGCGGTCTGGCGGAAGCGGCGCTGGTGGCAGGCGGAGCAGAGGTGGCGGCCTTTGGAGGTGAAGACCTCACCCGACCAGATCCCCGATCGATCCGAAGTCCGGCGAGAACAGGCGCTTGTAGGTTCTCGCGGCGTAGCCGTCGGTCATGCCTGAGAGGAAATCGCAGACGAGTCGCGCGCGCGTCGCCTCGTCCGGGGCTGCGGCGATTTCCGCAGCGGTGTCTGCGGGGAGGAGTTGGAAATCCTGGCCGTCGATTCTCTGTTGGGAAATGTAGCGCTCGCCGAGAACTTCCCACAGCTGGCGCAGCATCCGGCTGCCCTTGTGCTCCAGCTGCTTGAGTTGCGGCGAAAGGAAAACAACCTCGAACGCGAGGCGCTTGAACATCCTGGACTCGGCCTCCACCGACTCGTCGATGGCCAGCCGGAAGCGGTAGCGGTTGGTCGAGGCGCTGAGGAAATTGACGTCCGTTTCCAAGCGGGTGGACTGAATGTATTTCCCGATGCGCTTGCCGACGAATGGATCGACGCGCTTGCGGCGGATCGCCCGCATCAGGTCGCCGAGCGGCGTGTCTTCGCCGGCGGGCTCGTTGTGCTTTTCCGCCCAGCCTTCGATTTTCTCGATGTTGAGAAATCCAGCGCGCACGCTGTCGGATAGGTCGTTGAGCGAGTAGGCGGTGTCGTCCGCCCAATCCATTACCTGGCACTCGATGGACTTGAACTTGTCGCGCGTCTTGCCGGGCGTGAGTTCCTGAGGGAAGTCGTTTCCACCCATCGCCCAGTCGAGGTGGGCGTGCTGGTTGTCGTAAATGAAGTGGTGCTCCGGTTGGTTCCCGAGTTCGGCCCACAGCGATTTGTATTTCAGCACGCCGTCGAGAAACGCCCGCGTGGGGTCCATGCCGGCGCGCTTGGCGGAGAAAATCCGCTCGGTGAGCAAGCGCAGGGTCTGCGCGTTGCCCTCGAAGCCGCCGTGGCCGCGCATCAGGTGGTTCAAGGTCCGCTCACCCGCATGGCCGAAGGGCGGATGCCCGAGATCGTGTGAAAGGCAGATCGCCTCCACCAGATCCGGATCGATGAAGAAGTCGTCCCCGAGCGGGCCGTCCGGCTGGCTTTTCAACCAGTAGGAAATCGACTTGCCGATCTGCGCGACTTCGAGCGAGTGCGTCAGCCGGGTCCGGTAGAAATCATACTCACCGCTCCAGAAAACCTGCGTTTTGTTCTGCAAGCGGCGGAAGGTGGGCGTGTGCAGCACGCGGTCGCGGTCGATCTGGAAAGGGGTCCGATAGTCAGACCCGTCGCAAGCACCCGAGCGCCGCTCCGTGTCAAAAGCTCCATAAAAGCGGTTCAACATTTGCCGGAGACTAGATGCCCCGGCCCATCCGGCAACCTCAACCTTCGAGCCGCAGGCCGAACGGCGCCAGCCGCTGGAAATCCTCCGTATTGAATGTGGCCAGCGGCGCGCCGGAAACGATCGCGGCGGCCCGCCAGGTGAAGTCGGTGATTTGCCGATCCAACACCGCGAACGCAGCGTCTTTTTGCGCCTTTGACAGCGGTCCGTTGCAAAATTCCGACCACGCGACCGCGCTGGTTGCCACGGATTTCCCCGCTTTCAGCCATGCGGAAATTTTCAAGCCGCCGGGCGACCCGACGATCACCCGATCCACCAGGAAATTGGTATTCAGGTGAATCATGATTCCAAAAGAAAATTGAAATGTCCCGCAAAACCCGCAAGTAGTATCCGCTTAGCTCTCCAAAATCCATGCACTCCATCAAACGCGCGTTCTTCTGGCTCTCCGGCGCCGGCACCGAAACTCTCGAACAATGCCCGGCATGGGAGCAGCGAAAATACGTCGCCTTCGGAGCCACCGTGCTGGTGCCTTGCGCGTTCGCCTTCATCGCGTGCGCCTACACGCTCTCGACGCTCACCGACAACGCCCGCGTCATTTATCCGGTCGCGGCGGTGTGGGCTTTCATCATCCTCACCATCGACCGCGCGCTGCTCGCCGGCTACCGGGCTTATGCGTCGGGTTTCCGCAAGCTCTCGCAATTTTCCCTGCGCCTCGTCGTCGCCATTTTGATGGGGATTACCATCGCCCACCCGCTGGTGCTGCTGTTATTTCGCGACACGGTATCCTCAGTGATCGAAAAAGACCGCGCGGCGGAAATCGAAGTCGTCCGCGCGGGTTTCCAGGCGGAGAAGGAAAAAGTCCGCAGCCAGGTCACCATCTTGGAAACCGCGCTCGCCGAGCAGCGCGCCAAGTGGAACGAATCCTACCAGGCGCGCTTCATCCTTCAGGAAAACGAGGACGCCAAGTCCGCCATTCCCGGCCTCACCGCAGAGCAGCAGACCGAGCTGAAGGCCGCCATCGACGAGGGCACTGCGCCGTTCCGCGAGCGCCTGGCGGTGATCGAAAAACAATCCGCCGAGTTCTCGCCGCAATATGCCAAGCTCCAGACCGAGCTCGGTTTCTGGCAGGCCGAGTTCGAGAGCGAGCTCAACGGCCAGCGCTCCGGCATGCGCGGCGAAGGCCCGCGCGCCCGCTCGATCCGCTCCGCCCAACTCGAACCGCGCCGCGAGGAATCCAAGCGCCTCGGCGGCCTGCTCGAACACCTCACCGCCGAGAAATCCACCCTCCAGACCCAGTCGCGCCAAGCGGAAGGGGCCGCCATCCAGCTCTTCGAAACCAAGCTCGCGGAAATCGCCGCCGCGAACAAAACCGAAGCCGAGCGCGTCGCCGGACTCAAACAGAAAGTCGAAAACGACCAGGCCGACCAATTCGTCACTCAACAGAATTCACTCCGCGGCACCATCAAGCAGCAGATCGACACCCGTCTCGCCGAGCTCAACCGCGTGCATGGCGAGCTCGCCGCCGTGGCCACAGAGGAGGCTAACCGCCTCGCCGCGCTGCGCGCCGAACCCCGCCGCGACATCCTCACCCAGACGCTCGCACTCCACGCGCTTTTCAAGGCCGGCAACGAAGGCGGGCAGTTCGCGTTCTATACTTACATCGTCCTGACATTGCTCTTCATGCTGGTGGACACCATCCCGCTGATCGTGAAATTTTTCACCAAGGCCGGTCCCTACGATTCGCTGGTGGACCGCGATGAAATCACCTTCGACACCGAGCACCGCGCCTTCCGCCAGAGCCGCACGCGCTACATGGACCAACTATCCAGCGGCAATCTCATCGCCGTCACCCGGAATTCCCGCCTGGAAAACGCGCTCGTCGACGGCGTCGAGCACACCCGCGCCGCCCGCGAGTTTCTCGACTCCCTCGTCGAGATGGAAAAATCCTTCGCCGAGAAAATGAGGCTTGAGGAGCAATCCATCGGTCTTGCGGAGAGCGACAAGCTCGCCGCCTTCGAAGCGATCAAGAAGCGCTTCTACGACGATCTCCACCACCGGATGGAAATCTTCTTCACCACGCGGCACGCGTGAAGCGTGAGCCTACTCCTTTTCGAACAGGTCCGTGGCGAGCTTGCCGTAGGTGTCGCGGTCGAGCAGGAACGGATGGGCATCGGAGTTGAGGCGGCCGTAATAAAACGCGGGGTTCGCGCCGGCGCTGCCGGGCGCGAGCGTGATCTCGCGGCTGACGAGCCCGGTGAAGTCGCCGGTGTCGTTGGTGCTTTTTTCGATGACCTTGAAGGTGAGGGTCGGGCTGAGCAGCGCCTTGGCGGCGGACTCGTCGTCGGGAGAGAGCCAGCGGTTGACTTTGAGTGCTTCGAGGATTCCTAACATGTAGTTCGCCCGCGCCGGATCGAGCGACGGGGTGATGTCCTTGCTGTCTCGGCTGGCGGTCCATTCCTCCTTGTTGAAATCATAGCGCAGCATCAGCGGCGGCTCGGTGCCGGACTTGCGCTCGATGGCCATGAGGTTGACCCGGTCGAGCGACCAGAGCCGCGCCGGCCGCCACTCGTAAGGGCGCACGGCGATGGAGCTAACGAGCGATTGATCCACGCGCATCACCGTCGGCGTGCCGAGGCGGTTAGCGAAATAGCCGCCTTTGGCGTCGATACCGAAGGCGAGGTTGATCGCCTGGTTGTCCTTGCCGAGGAAGCTGAGTTTCAAAAACGGCCGGTGCAGTCCCCAGGGGGTGAAGTCGGTGGCGGCGTCGGTCTCAAAGCCGATGGCGCGGCCTTCGGTGACCGCCTTGAGCAGGGTGAAAAGGCGCTCTTCGTTAGCTTCCTGCGATTGGCCGTCGATGCTGGCAGTCCACGGTTGCGGGGGCGTGCGTGAGATGAGGATTTCCGCACCGGTGGCGGGCTGGATCAGGATGCCGCGCAGGGATTGGATGTTGAGATTGGTGAGGGTGGCGTCGCGCAGGTCGTTGATGGCAAGCGGCAGGTCTGCCAGAGAGACGAGGTTCGGCTCGGGCTTGAGCGGCAGGCTGAAGATGGTGTCCGGGCGGTCGCTGATAGAAGCCCGCACGTCGCGTGCCTCGGGGGTCTCGCGAGGGAAGATTTCCAGCACCGACTCGGCATCCGAACCGAACGAGGTGAGGGCGATTTGTCCGGATTTGGCGAGCGTGCCATGGGTCGGGAGCGTGACCGAGGCGCGGTCGGAGACTTTCACCGCCTGCAGTTCGTAGAGCCCTTCGATCAGCGATTTGATGGCCGCGGGATCGGTGGCGAGGTCGAGCGGCTTGACGACGCGCCACGGGCTTTTCGGGGTTTCCCGGCCGAGGGTGAGCTCGCCTTGCTCGGCGCGGATGCGGATTTTCTGGAGGGCGATGGGATTGAAATAAAACGGACGATGGTCACGGAGAAATTTCAATCCGTCCTTGAAGAGCGGGGAAATGTCGCCGGTGCAGGAGTAGATGAAGCGTTTGCGGCCCTCGTCGCGGGGCTGTATGAAAACGGTGGGTACGGGTTTTTCGATGTCCTTGACGGTGGCGAGCCACGGGGTGACGCGGCCCATTTTGTATCTCGCCAGCGGAGTGTGGCCTTTCCCTTCCAGCCGGATGTTCACGCCGCCCTCGCGGAGGCCGGCTTTCTGTTCGTCGATGTCATCGCGGCCGGCGAAGTCCTCGACGCGCAGGCCGAGGGTGAAATTGATGATGCTGACGGCGGCGCGCGGGTCCATGCGGTCCTGCCATGGCAGCGTGGCTTGCCAGCCGTTTTCGCGGAGGTCGAAGCTGGCGATGACCCCGTTGCGCGAGATCTCGATGTGCTTCACCTCGCCCGGAGTGAATGCGGAATAGATCCGCCCGCCGGGCGGGACGGGGGGCGCGCCGAGCACGGAGTTGAAGTTCCCTTCCTTCCACTGCCAGCCCGCCAGCCCGCAAACGAGGATGGCTAACAGCGCGAGGATGAGGGTGAAGCCGAGTGAGCGCATGGCAAGTTAGGCGCGGCGCGAGGACCAGACGAAGGCTCCCGCCAGCATCAGGAAGGCGGGCAGGAAGAACAGGTTCACCCGGTTGATGAAGGAGACCTGCGCGTCGAGCAGGGGCATCTTGTAGGTGCGGAGCGAGCGCGGGCCGATGCCGGCGAGCGACTGGCGGTCCATCAGCCAGTTCACGGAGGAGGCGAGGAAGTCGATGTTCTCCGCGCGCTGTTGTTTGGGATCGAGGAAATCGGTGTTGGCGATGACCACCATCCGCGAGGTGGCGGCGGCGAAGCGGTCGTCGCTGGCGGCTCCGCGGGTGACGCAGGCGGCCAGATAGAAAGGCGGCTTGGTGTCTTCCTTTTCATTGAAGCTGGTATTTTTCTCGCCGAATTTCGTCTCGCCCCAGAATCCCGCCGCCGCCTGGATCAGGCCGATGGGGTTAATCTGCCGGTTCATCAAATCCTCCGCGCCTTCGCGCACTTCGAGCGATGAGGTCGAGCCCTCGAACACGGTCGCTTGGCCGGCGAAGTCCTTGGTGAAATCCACGCCGGCCGTGAAGATGCCGCGCGCGGTGGTGTCGATGTTTTTGTCCACGAGGGAAATCACCCGGTCGCGCCGCGGCGTGATGCCGTTGCCGCGGAGGAAGGTCCGCAACTTCGGCAGGGTGTCGCCGGGTTCGAGTAGCACCAGCATGGCGGCCCGCGGGGTGCTCCAGTATTTTTCCAGAACCGCTAGCTCGGCGTCGGTGAGATCGTATTTGGGGGCCACCAGCGCGACGCCTTCGACATCGGCGGGGATTTCCGCGAGGCCGGATAGATGGATGCCCTGGAGATCGACGTTTTGAAAGCGCAGGGTGTCGAGCAGCGCTTTCGCCGCGGAATTCTCGCCCTCGGCATCGATCCGGCTCTTGTCCGCGAGGAAAACCATCTTGCGCGCCCGGCCTTCGATCGACTCGACCAGGCGGGCGGTTAGCACGTCCTCGCCTTGGAAGCCGGTGATCTTCCGCTGGGAATCGGCGGTGCTGTAAACAGCCATGTCGTCGGCGACGATGAGCTTGACGTTAGGGTGCAGGATGCGGTTGCCGTTCTTGTCCTCGGTGGAGACCGGCCCGTCGTCGGCCCGCGCGTCCATGATGATGAGGTCCTTGGTGAGCGGCAGCCCGTAAGCGGCGGTCACCTCCTGCGTGCGGTCGGAACTGCGGAGCGGATCGACGATTTCCAACTGGATCTTGCCCTCGGAAAGGCGCGCGTATTCCTCGGCGAGGGCCCGCACCCGTTCGTAAAACGGCGAGCTCCGGCGGAAGGCCATGATCCACTTGATCGGCGTCCCGCGCTCGCTGACGGCCTTGTTTTTGAGGTAGTTTCGGGTGGCAGGGTAGAGCGTGTAAGCCGCCTCGCGGCTGAGATCCACGCGGGTGAAATGATGGGCTGCCAGGTAGTTTAGCGCGATGAGGATGATCGCGAGCAAGACGATCTGGAGCACGGAAAGCGTGCCCAGTCCCCAGCGGTTCAGCGGGCGTGCGGGTTTTGCCTGGGGCTCGGAGGAAGGATCGGACATGAGGAAAAAATCAGGAAACTCAACGGCGCCAGCGGCGGTAATCGACGACTTGATAGGTCAGGAACAGCACGAAGACGGCGAGGCTCAGGAAATAAACCATCGGCCGCGTGTCGAACAAACCGCTGGCGAAATAGTGCAGATGTTGCTGCGAGGAAATGTAATGGAAGAACGCCGCGCCCGCGAACGACTCGCCCCAGATGATGGTGACGAATCCCATGAAATACTGGATGACCAGCAGCCCGATGGTGAAAATCCCCGCGATGATCTGGCTCGATGTCAGCGCCGAGGCCAGGCAGCCGATGGCGGTGAACGCCGCGCCCATCAGCATCACCACGGTGAACGCCCCGCCGAGCGCGCCGGGCGTCCAGGCGGGCGGAAGATCCGTCAACCATTCGAACATTTTGAACTGAACGAGCCCCGGAATCCACAGCACCGTGTAGAAAATCATGGCCGCCGCGTATTTTGAAAACACCACCTGCCAGGTCCGCACCGGCGCGGTGAGCAGCGTTTCCAAAGTCCCCGAGCGCTCCTCCTCGGAGAACAGCCGCATGGTGATCAGCGGGAAAATGAACAGGAAATAGAACCAGAACAGCGGCGTGTGGAAGGTCACGTAAACCAAGCTGTCGCGCACCGGCGTGTCGCGGAACCCCTTCATCGCCGTGGACAGCGAGACGCCCTGCATGATCGTGACGAAGGCCAGAACGACCCAGCCGAACGGGGTCAGGAAATACCCCTTCAGTTCTTTAAAAGTAAGGATGCGGAACAATCTCATGCGGCGGGGGCTCTTGGTAAGCCATTCCCGCGGCAAGGCAAAGGGAAAAGGTCCGGGTGGCTGAAGCATCAAAGCAGTCTGAAGATTTTTAGTCGCAAAAAGCCGCAAGAGAGCGCAAAAAATGCCTTTGACGACAATCTCATGCTGACATTAGATTGTATTCGTGACCAGAACTCAAATTCAACTGCCTGAACCCCTTTTTGGCCGGCTCCGCAGCATCGCCCAAGTGCGCGATATCTCCGTGGCGGAGGTGATCCGGCGCGGCATGGAAATTTATGTCATGAGCTGCCCGGAGGCGGCTCCCGAGGCCACACCTTGGAAAATGCCGGTATTGCGAGGCAGCGGCGGACATCTCGTTGATCCTTCTTCCGTGAAAGCGGAGGCTTCCGCCATCGAGAACCGCTTTCAGATGAATCAACCATGATCACCGCTGACACGAACCTCTTCATCCATGCTGCCGATCCAGACTCGCTGAATCATGCGAAGGCCCGTGAATTTTTCTCTGAATTGGACTCGTTGGAGGATGAGTTCGTGGTTTGCGAGTTGGTGTTGGTGGAACTCTACATGCAGTTGCGCAACGGGGCTATTTTTCTAAAACCCTACACTGCCCGGGAAGCGGCGGATTACTGCCAAGCCATGAAAACCAATCCGCTTTGGCGCTGTGTTGACTACGATGCGAGGGTGTCCTCCCATTTGTGGAAATGGGCCTCTGAGACGAAGTCCGGATTTCGACAAATCATCGACGCCCGGCTAGCTGTCACCCTGCGGCATCACGGCGTCACCAAGCTTGCCACAGCGAATGTGAAAGACTTCAAAGGCTTCGGGTTCGAAAAGGTATGGAATCCTCTCCTGGCGTGAAAGCAAGGCGCGGCGGGTCAATTACCCAGCACAAACCTCACCGACCGCAGCTCCGCGGAGCTCGGGCCGATCATCGCCTCGAAATCCCCCGGCTCGACCACTGGCGTGAAATCGCGCCCCGGGAAGCTCAGGTCCGCGTCGGTGATGAGGAAGGAAACCGCCCGTGACTCGCCGGCGGCGAGCGTGACGCGCTGGTAGCCGCGCAGTTCCTTCAGCGGGCGGCTGACCGAGGCGACGAGGTCGCGGAGGTAGAGTTGCAGCGTTTCCGTCGCTGGATGCGCGCTGAGGTTGGTGATCTCCGCCGAGACGGTGACCGTCCCGCCCGGCTGCATTTCCGGCGAGTCGATGCCCACCGCGCCGTGGCGGAATTTCCCGTAAGTCAGGCCGTGGCCGAACGGATAGAGCGCGTCGTTTGGCGCGTCGAGATACTTGGAGGAATATTGCACCGCCGCGTCGAAGGGGCGGCCGGTGGGTTTCTCACGGTAAGTCATCGGCAGCTGGCCGACGCTGCGGGGGAAGCCCATCGTGAGTTTTCCGACCGGCGCGGCGTCGCCGAAAACCACCTCCGCCAGCGCGTGACCGCCTTCTGTTCCGAGCGCCCACGCCTGGAGGATGGCGGGAAACCGCGAGTCCTCCCATGTCAGCTCTAGCGGGCGTCCGCTCATCGTGACGAGCACGCAGGGGGTGCTAGTTTGCAGAATGTGCCTCGCTAATTCCCGCTGGCATTCAGGTAGGCGGATGTCCGTCCGGCTGGCGGCCTCGCCGCTCATCTGCCAGCTCTCGCCGAGCACCAGCACGACGACGTCGGCCTGTCTGGCCGCGCGGACCGCCTCTGCTAGCAAAACGTCGTTGGCCTCGCTGATCCCGCAGCCACGGGCGTGAATGACCACCGCCATTTCGCGGAATCCATCGAGCGGTGAGGCGGCGAGCGCTTCATCCCCGGCGGCGATCCAGCAGCCGAGCATGTCGCGGCGGCTGTCGGCGAGCGGGCCGATGAGGGCGATTCTTTGGTGTTTCGAGAGCGGCAGGATTCCGCCTTCGTTTTTCAAGAGGACCATCGACTCGCGGGCCGCCTCACGCGCGAGGCTCCTGTTTTCCTGGCTCGGCTGAATCGCCGGCCCGTGATTGGAGCGGGCGAGGGGATCGAGGAAAAGCCCGAGATCCCACTTCGTTCCGAGCACGCGCAGCACCGCCGCATCGAGCAGCTCTTCGCGGACGGCACCGGATTCCACCAAGCCCGGCAGCTCTGCTAGGAACGCTTCCGACACCATGTCCATGTCCACCCCGGCGTCCAGCGACTGCCGCGCCGCGTCCGCGTCCGTGGCGGCGGTGCCGTGGTTTTTCATTTCGGTCACCGCCGTGTAGTCGGTCACGATCCAGCCTCGGAAGCCCCACTGCTCGCGCAGCAGATCGGTCAGCAGCCAGCGGTTGGCACTCGCGGGAATGCCGTCGATGTCGTTGAAGGCGGTCATCACCGTCCGCGCCCCGGCATCGATCGCCGCGCGATACGGCGGGAAATACGTTTCCTCCATCGCCCGGCGGCTCATGTCCACCGTGTGGTAATCCCGCCCGCCCATCGGCGCGCCATAGAGGGCGAAATGCTTCACGCAGGCGAGCACCGACGCCGGATCTGTCAGATCATTTCCCTGATAGCCGCGCACCATTACTGTCGCCATTTTCGCGCCCAGCCACGGGTCTTCGCCCGCTCCCTCGGCCACCCGTCCCCAGCGCGGGTCCTGCGAGATATCCACCATCGGCGAGTAAACCCAGTGCAGACCGTCCGCCGCCGACTCCGCCGCCGCCATCCGGGCGCAGCGTTCGATCAGATCAAGATTCCACGAGCACGAGAGTCCGAGCGGGATCGGATAGATCGTGCGCTGGCCGTGGATCACGTCGTAGCCGAAAATCAGCGGGATTCCCAGCGGGCTCGCCAGTGCGAGCTCCTGCAAGGCCCGCGTGGCGGCGGGCGTGTAAACATTCAGCACCGCGCCGCAGTGACCCGCGCGGATCTTGGCTTCCAGATCGCCCGAGTGCTTCATGCCGGTGGCGTCCATCGCGCCGGTCAGGAGGTTGAGTTGCCCGGCCTTTTCCTCGACCGACATCCGGCCCAGCAGTTCGTGGAGAAACGCATCCTTGCTCATCGCGGCCATCACGTCCCCGCCAGCGCGCGATTTCAAGGCTTATCACACCCTCCGCGATCACGCATACGCGATCACGCCATATCCTTATGGCCGGAAATGGGGTATCTCTCATGGGTCGCCGCGAGCAACCTCCCCCCGGGAAGCTGGCGGCAAAAAAACACTCCCCCCCGAGAGAGAAACGCCGGCGTAAATCGAAGTCCCCCCGCTTCGGTTTCCGCTGGTTTCTTTTTGGTCTCGATCAACGGCCGGGATCCTGGCCTGGCTAATGTTCAAGCGCGCTCACGGTAAAGCCCGAGATGACTCGGATCGCCTTTCCTCCTGTGAGTTGTGGCAGTGGCTCTACCATGTTGAATGGGCTGCCGAGATCGCATCTGCTTTTGGCAAGCTCGCGTGTGATACAGGATTGGAAATCCCGCGTTGGTTTTTCCGACGGCGGGCGCTTAAGGTCGGCGCATGGGCTGGGTGCTTTTCTTCGATGGCGACTGCGCGTTCTGCTCGGCGGCGGTGCGGCGGGTCGCGCGTTTCGACAAGCACCGGCGGGTGTCCTTCGCGCCTTTGCAGGGCAAGCTCGCCGCTGAAATGGGGTTCACGAAATACGCGGACGAGTCCGGCGGCACGATGATCCTGCTCCGCGAGTCCGATGGCCAGGTCTTCCTGCGCGGCGACGCATTGATCGAACTCGCCCGCGCCCTCGGCGGCGCTTGGTGGGTTTTCACGGTCGCCCGGTTCATTCCAAAGCCGCTGCGCGACGCTGTCTATCAATGGGTGGCGGACCATCGCCACCGGATCATGGGACGGGCGGATCACTGCCCGTTCCCCGATCCGGAACTGGCGAAACGGCTGCGGGAATAGGTGGTCGGCACCTGATGCCCTTGCGGAGGAGCTCTACTCGAAAAACCGTTTCAAGGTCCGCTGCTCAGCGGGATCAAGCGCGTCGCGCCAGACGCGGTCGCCGCCCTTGCCGGTGGCATCGGTGTTTCCGCCTTGGGAAATTCCCGACGGGGAATGATCCACCTCGTGCTCGCTGTCCTGCAGTTCCAGCAAATCGCCGGGGGAGGCCCGCGAAAGATCCTTGGCTTCGAGGCCGGTTAGCTCGCCGGTTTCGAGCGGGTCCTTTTCAGCGCCGAGCACGCCGGGCGAGTGGCCGGGACCGCGATCGACTCGGCCTTTTCCGGGGCCTTCGCCTTTTCCCTCGCCCTTGCCGTTTTTCATGGCTTCGGAGTGTTTCTTCAAATTTTCGCGGAGCTGTTCGACCTGCTCGGGCGTGAGATTCGCCATGTCTTTCAAGTCGAGCTGTTTCATCTGTTCGAGCAACGCGGGGTTCGGCTTCATCGCGCCGTTTTGAAGTCCTTGGAGCGCCTGGTCGAATTCCTCCATCAGCCGGTTCTTCTCGGCCTGGTTGGAGGCGCCGGCGTTTTTTTCGAGATTGGCGAGCGCCTTTTCCGCGCGACCGAGTTCGCGTTCGACGCGCTCGGCCTCGGCGCGGTGGGATTTCTTCAGGGAATCGGTGGCTTCGAGCGACGAGTGGCTGAACCACTGTTCCTCTTCCTGCGATTTCAGCTCGTCGAGTTTCTTGCGCGTGTCTTCGAGATATTTCTCATCGACGACTTCTTCCTTGGTGAGTTGGTCGAGCTCGGTGGCGAGTTGCTTCCAGGCTTGGGGCTGTTCCGGCGCGGCCGGAGGATTCAGGCTGCGGGCCGTGATGGGAATGAGCATCCCGGCGGCTAACAGCATGAGCGCGCCAAGTGGCGGGACGAGCAGGCGCGGCCACTGCCACGCCAGTCCGGCATCGATCCGCTCCACCGGTGGCGGCCACGGCGCGACGCCAGCGCTGGCGGCGGAGAGCGAGTTCCTCAAGCGCATGGCGGCCTCGATTCTAACCAGGGACTGGCCGGGCCGCTCGAATTTGCGCGAGGCTCTTGCCCGGCAGACGAGTGCCAGCGCCGCGATCATCCCGCCGGCGGACGCCGCCAACATCCAAAGCTCGATGTCAGGAAAGCTGCGCCTCACGACCAGCAGCGCCACGGCACCGCCAATGGCTGCGACGAGAAGGGGCGCGGAGAGGGTTTCGAGCCACCAGGCGAGATTCACCTTGCGGGACACCCCCTTCGCGGTGGCGAGCCAGTGATCGCGGTTGGATGCTGCCGACCCGGAATTCATTTCCGTGAAGTTAGTGGGTCTTGTCGGGAAAGCGACGGGAAATTCGCATGAAAAAACCTCCTCCCGCCGGGTCGGCGGAAGGAGGTTTGGAATTTCGGGCTGACTTACGGTTTCACCGGTTCCGGCTTTTTGGCATAAACCGAGCACCAGCCGGCTTCAGTGACCAGCTTGCCTCCGAACGCGGCGCAAGGGCCGCTGGCCTCACCGGGTTTTGTCTGATAGAGCGCGCAGTTCACGCACTTCTGGTCGGGCTTGTGCAGCGGGTATTTCACGCCGTCCACCTTGGTGGTGTCTTCCTTGTAGCCGAGCGCTGTGGCGACGGGATCGCTCTCCTCCAGCTTGACCGGAGGCGGCGGCGTTTGGGCGAAGGCGCGGCCGCACAAAAGAGCGGGCATTCCAGCGGAGGCTACGAGATGGGTCAGGAATCGGCGACGGGTGTTCATGTGGATTGAATTGGTTGTTTAGCGGGCAGCGGGAAAATATCCGGACGGCGGGGGAGGATGCACGTCTTGTTTTGAGGAATTTGCCGCAATTCCGCTCATGTCCAAGAGATCGCCTGGCCGAGGGTCCCGACGACCTGGTCCGCGCCGTGGTCCGCGAGTTGCGCTGCGGAAAACTGGCCGGTCGCCACTGCCAGGCAGCGCGCGCCGATGGCGTGGGCGCAGGCGATGTCTTTCGGTGTGTCGCCGATGACCCAGGTTTCCGCGGCGGTGAAATTCCTGCCCGCGTGGAGCGCCGCGCGTTCGAGGGCGATCGGGCCGAGCCGGTTGCGGTCCGCGTGGTCGCAGCCGTAAGCGCCGAAGGGGAAATGGCCGGCCAGCCCGAAGTGGCGCATTTTGGCCGCCGCTCCGCCCGCCGTGTTTCCGGTGAGCAGGCCGACGGTGGCATCCGGATGGTCTGATAGCCCGGCGAGCAATTCGTGCACGCCATCAAGAACGCGGCCTGGAAATCCCCCGTGGCTCAGGTTCCAATCCAGCCGGCCGTGATAGACTTTGAAGTAGGCCTCGATCCGTTCACGTGTCGGCTCGATTTCAAAATGGGCGTGAATGTTAGCGACGATGCCCAGATCGGTGCTGCCCGCCAGATCGAGCGGGGGACCTTCGTGCCCGAAGACTTCGAGGGTGGCCTCCTTCAAGGCGGCCATGCCCGCGCCGCCGGTGTCCACCAGCGTGCCGTCGATGTCGAAAAGATAGAGCATGGAAACAAAAACGTGGCGGCGGATTGAAACCCGCCGCCACGATCCGATTGATAAATCAGGACTTGGAGGCTTCTTCCTCAATCTCCGCCGCGGCTTCAGGAACCTCGTCGGAAACTTCGTCCGGCACTTCATCCGGGACGAAATCATCCTCCGGGATGTCCTCGTCGTGGCCTTCCTCGTTCTCGAAATCGTCTTCTTCCATCAGTTCGCCGTGGAACAGGTGGAACTTGCGCTTGCGCTGGTGGGCGGGAAGCGGGGAGAGGATCATCGCCACGGCGCGGCCGTTGAGACGCGGGGGTTGGTCCACTTGCGCCATCGACTTGAGGTCCTCGATGATCCGGTTGAGCACCACGAAACCGAGGTCCTTGTGGGCGTTTTCACGACCGCGGAACTGCAGCACGAAGCGGCACTTGTGGTTGGTGTCGAGGAAGCCCTCGGCCCGGCCGAGCTTGATGTTGTAGTCGTGCTGCCCGGTGCCGACGCGGAATTTTACTTCCTTCATGCGGGTGGCGCTTTTTGACTTCTGCTTCTTCAGCTTGGCCTGCTCGTATTTGTATTTCCCGTAGTCGACGATCTTGCAGACCGGAGGGTCCACTTGGCCGGCGATTTCGACCAGGTCGAGTCCGAGCGACTGGGCTTTGGCGAGCGCTTCGCGTGAACTCATCACGCCGAGCTGGTCGCCGTTGGCCATGACGACACGGACTTTCGGGGCGCGGATTCGGTCGTTGATCCGCGTCATGTCGCGGAAACGACCCCTGTTTGGATCTCTTTGTGGCTTAGCGATGGTTTTGTCCTCCAGTGGGTAGATGCGACGCGCCGCTGCACGGACGGACAAAGCCGCCGCACGATATCGGTGCGAAGAGGGGTGCGGAACGATGGACCAAACGCCGGATCATGGATCGCAAACAGCGGGTAACAACCGATTGGAAAAATCGGTCTTAAGGTTCATAGCGGGTCGTTCCTGGGAAATCATGAATCGGCGGGTGCCGGAGATCATCACGTCAAAAGGGCGGCGGAAATTGTTTCTTCCAACCTTCTTGGGTGCGTCTAGGGGCAGTGTATAGGGCGGCGGATGAAAATCGGCAAGTCTCTTTTTCGAGGACCTAAATCACGGACATCAAGCCAGGGGGCACCGGGGAAATAGTTTGGATCCCTGATATTTAGGTTCATATATGGTGGTCGCGCATCGATCCGTTTGTTCCGCGGACCTCACAATCCGGGCTGGTCCGGCGGACTGCCCGCCTGCTTCACGTCTTTCACTTTCATCGAAGACCCGCGCACTGGCGGCAACAAGCCCCATCATTTGGGGAAGTGCTCTTCATGGCCGCCTCACCTTAGTCACAATTTTTCCGATGATCCAAGCGCCGTCCGGCGGTGGTTCTGGCCGATGCCGGGAGTGGGGATTGGATTTTGCGCCATGCTGGTTACAACTTCAGTCTTTAGGCTTTTGACTTTAGCCTTTAGTTTTTTCGCACCGCACAGCGAAAGCGGAATGGCGGTGAATCGAGATTTGCCCCGGCATGCCCCCATGCATGCCGCCGCCCCCCTTCCTCTCGCCAGGCCCCCTCACTCCCCAATTCCGATCCCCCGTCCAACACCACCCTGAAAAAGCGAATGTCTATCAAAAAAAGCGGATCCCTATCAGGAAAGCCACCGCGCTTGATGTTGATCGATGCCCTGCGCGCGGTGGCGTCGCAATTGATCGTGCTGCATCACCTCGCGTTTTACGGCCCGATGTCCGACTTTGCAGAACCGCTCGCGCCCCGGTTGATTTCCTGGCTGAGCCGGGATGCCCGGATCGCGGTGCAGGTGTTCTTCGTGATCGGAGGCTTTCTTGCCGCGAAAAACCTTGCTCCCGCCGGTCGCCTGGCTGCGGGGTCACCGATGAAACTGCTGGGCCGGCGTTATTTGATTCTCGGGATTCCTTATCTGGCGGCAGTGTTGCTGAGTATTCCGAGCGCGGCCGTGGCGCGGGCCTTGATGACGCACGATTCAATTCCAGGTGCGCCATCCCTGGCGCAACTCCTTGCCCACGTGTTGTTCCTGCAAAGTATTCTCGGCTTCGACGGCTTGTCCGCGGGCTGCTGGTATGTGCCGATTGATTTTCAATTGTTCTCCTTGTTGCTGGGCTGTCTCTGGCTGGCAAGAAGCATGGGTGATGGAATCGAGCGGGGGAGGGTGACCGGTCTTTTTCTCGTAGTCTTGCTGGCTCTCTCATCATTATTCCACTTCAACCGGGATTCCGCTTGGGATGTCTGGGCGCTCTATTTCTTCGGGGCTTATGCCCTCGGCGTGCTCGCTTATTGGGTGGCGGGGCGGAAGAGCGCGTGCTTATGGTTCTTGGTCATCGCCGTGGTGGTCGGGGCGAGCTTGTGGCTTGAATGGCGTTCCCGCATCGCTGTTGCGCTGCTCACTTCGCTGGCACTCGGACTGGGGCAAAAATATGATTTTCTGAGCCGCTGGCCACGATCGCGCCTGATCGGCTGGCTTGGAGAAATCTCCTACTCGGTCTTCCTCGTGCATTTTTCAGTTTGCCTGGTGATCAACGGCCTGTTTACCCGCTTTGCCGGTCACGACCCTTTGGTCAATGCGGTGGGCATGTTTGTCGCCTGGGGCGCCAGCATCGCCGCGGGCGCGCTTTTCTACCACTGCGTCGAAAGCCGGGTCCGCTTTATCCTGAAAAGGAAAGTCGAAGGTAGCCGATAACCACGCCAAACTGATGAGGCTGGCATTTGGCACTGGCGCGGGACGCTGAATTGAAATCCGGATCGGTCGCTCCGATTTCCCACTGCGAATTAATGAGTCGCTTGAGAAAATGAGGATCGACTATCACCCGGCGATTGCGGCAATGCCGACGCGATGGATGGTTGCTAATGGCGACATCCGCAGATCACTCATGACGCGGTTTCTTTCGGCTGGAATGTGTGCCGGTTGTCTCAGCCGGCCGCGGAAGTTTGGTTTCCGACTGAGGCCGTGGGCACACATTCCGGGTGCAAGGCGCTTGCATGGCGGCGTGTGCCGGAGAATGGTCGGGCATGACCGATTGGGAAAGCCGTTATCAGGTGGGCGACATGCCGTGGGAAAAGGGGCTGGCTTCGCCGCCTTTGCTGGAGTTGCTGGGGAAATTTCAGGATTGGGGAAGCGGGCCGGTGCTGGTGCCGGGCTGCGGCTTGGGCCACGATGTGCGGGCTCTGGGAGTTCTCGGGATACCGGTGCTGGGGCTGGATTTGGCACCGTCGGCGGTGGCGCGGGCGCGGGAATTTCCGGGAACCGGGATGGAGAGTTACGAGCTTGGGAATTTCCTGGACCCGGAATGGCGGGCGGGGCGGGAGTTCTCGGCGATCTGGGAGCACACGTGTTTTTGCGCGATCGATCCGGGTGATCGCCAGCGCTATGCGGAGGCGGCGGCGGGCTGCCTGCGGGAAGGTGGTTTGCTGGCGGGGGTGTTTTTCCTGACGCCGTTTGATCCGGGCGAGGAATCGGCCGGGCCGCCGTTCGGGGTGACGGTGGCGGAACTGGACGAATGGTTTTCCCCGTGGTTCGAGCGGGTGGATGGCTGGGTGCCGCAAGCCGCGTTTCCGGGCCGGGCGGGGCGGGAATGGATCGGATTATTTCGCAGGATCGCGCAGCCATGAGTTGCGGGAAAGACAGGATGCCGGTAGCTTGCCGCTCAACCAACGTGATGAAGTTCTCAAGGATTTTCCCGATGCTGGCGCTGCTGCCGTGGTGCGCGTTTTCCCAAGAGGGTCGGGTTTACGTGAACGACCTGAAGGCGCCGGAAAGCCGCAAGGACTTGGAAACCATCCAAAAGGCGGTGGGCGACGCGCTGCCCAAGGCGCGGGCGGCGACGGTGTGTATCGAGATTTCGGAAGGCTCGGGGACCGGAGTGATCGTCTCCGCGGACGGCCTGGTTCTAACCGCCGCACACGTGGCGACGGGCGTGAACAAAAAGGTGACGGTGATCCTGGAGGACGGCACCCGGCTGAAGGCGGAAACGCTGGGCCTGGTGGCGGACAAGGACGCGGCGATGATCCGGATCACCGAGCCGGGGATCTATCCGTTTGTGGAGATCGACCGGGCGGAAACGACCAAGCTCGGAGACTGGGTGTTCTCGCTGGGGCACTCGGGCGGCTTCGACAAGGAGCGCGGATCGGTGGTGAGGCTAGGCCGCTTGGTGCGGATCGCCAACGCGACGTTTCAATCCGACTGCATGCTCATCGGCGGTGATTCGGGCGGGCCGTTGTTCGATCTGACAGGGAAGCTGGTGGGAATCCACTCGCGGGTGGGCCAGCAGATGCAGGTGAACATGCATGTGCCGATGACGGAATTCATCACGAACTGGGAGGGAATGCTGAAGGCGGAGTTCATCGGCGAGGGGCCGTATGCGGAGAAGCCGGTGAAGGGGAATGGTTTCCTCGGCCTGGCGACGGAGTCCCGGACGGAAGGCGGCCTGCGGGTGACGAAGGTGGGCGACAAGAGTCCGGCCCAGGAAGCGGGGATCAAGGAAGGTGATGTCTTGTTGAAAATGAACGGCGTGGCCTTGGAGAAACGCGGGCAGATGCAGGAGCTTCTCAAGGAGATGTCGGCCGGGGACGAACTCAATCTCGAAACGGAACGCGGCGGCAAAGCCAAAACATTTACCCTCAATCTCGGTGAACGCTAACTGGATTTTATCGATCGCAAGCGTCGGCCTGGTGCTTTCCGCGCAGGCGCAGCAGAGCCTGGATTCCGCCTACCGAACCACCGGCACGGCGGTGGTGGCGGCGTTCGAAGCGCAGCGCCAGGTCCTGCAAACATCAAGCGCGGTGATGCTGGATGGGCGGAAGGAGATCGGCTACGGCGTGGTGATTTCCGCGGACGGGCACATTCTGAGCAAGGCGAGCGAGGTGATCGACGCGAAGGCGCTCGCGGTGACGGTGGACCAGACGCAATACCGCGAGGTGAAGTTGCTGGCGGTGGACCCGTCCTGGGACGTCGCACTTTTGAAAATCGAAGCGGGCGGGTTGGTGCCAGTGGTTTACGCGCCGACGAGTGAGGTGCCGCAGGGGACCTGGGTGGTGGCGAACGGCGCGACGACCCGCACGGCGAGGCGCTTGCTCGCGGGGATCGTGAGCGCGAAGATCCGCGAGATTCCGGCAAGCGGCGGTGCCGCGCTCGGGGTGGTGTTGAACGGGAAGTCGAAACTGCTCGAAGTGGACGCGGTGAATGAAAAAAGCGGCGCGAAGGAGGCCGGCTTGCAGAAGGGCGACGTGATTGTAGCCATCGAGGGCAAGAAACTGAAAAAGATCGAGGACATCGCGGAAATCCTCAAGGACCGCAAGGCCGGCAGCACGGTGAAAATGACCTACCGCCGCAAGGGCGAGGAAACCACGGTGGATGTCCGGCTGGCCGCCCGCGGCGAGATGTTCACCGACCAGATGAACCGCAACGATCAGATGAGTGGCGAGTATTCCCCGCGGCGCAGCGGATTTCCGCGGGTGATGCAGCACGACATCCTCGGCAGCAAGTCGGTGGTGGGCGGGCCGTTGCTCGATCTCGACGGGCGCTGCATCGGAATGAACATCGCGCGGGCGAACCGCGCGGAGAGTTTCGCGATCCCGGTAGAGGATCTCAAGGAACTTGCCGGGCGCTTGATGAAGCAGGCGGGAAACTGATCAGCGGCCGGCCGCGCGGTGGGATTTGAAAATCGCCAGCGTCCGCTCGCGCTCGGTTTTGTGATCGACGCAGGGCAGGGGGTAATCCGGCGCGATGGGGTGTCCGTCCTTCGGCGCTTCGTGCAGGCGGGACGGGTGGGTTTTCGCGAGCTCGGGCACCCATTTTCTTATATAAGTGCCATCCGGGTCGTAGCGGGCGCTTTGGGACCACGGGTTTTGAATCCGGAAATACGGCGCGGCATCCGCTCCGGTGCCCGCCGACCACTGCCAACCGCCGTTGTTCGAGGCGATTTCACCATCGACGAGTTGTTGCATGAACCACGATTCGCCCTGTTTCCAGTCGATGTGCAGGTCCTTGGTGAGGAACATCGCGGTGATCATGCGCAGGCGGTTGTGCATGAATCCGGTGGCTTTGAGCTCGCGCATCCCGGCATCGACGATCGGGAAGCCGGTTTCCCCCTCCTTCCATGCCTCAAACCGCTCGTCCGGCTCGTCCCAGGGCAGCCCGCGCCAGTCGGCGTTGAATTCCTCGTCGAGCACGTTGGGGAAATGGTGGAGGATCGCGAAATAGAACTCCCGCCACGCCAGTTCCTTGATGAAAACGTCGATTCCGGCCTTTCCCGCGACATTGGCGGCGGCGCGGGCTTTCATCACTTCCGCATAAACGGTGCGGATGGAAACCAAGCCGAACCGCAAGTCCTGGGAGATCCGCGAGGTGCCGTTTGCCGCCGGGAAATCCCGTTTCGCGGCGTAGTTCTGGATTTTTCCGGTGACCGCGAGTTTCAGCCGCTCGCGTGCGGACCGTTCGCCGGGACTGACGATCCGGGTGGCCGGGATTTCCAGACCCCAGACCGCGACGGTGGGAAGCGGCAGCGATTTGATGCCCGCAGGAGTCCGCAGCGCCGGCGGTTTCGCGAGCGGTGACGGCTTCGGCAGTCCGAGCCAGTTACGGCTGTAAGGCGTGTAAACCCGATAAGGCAGGGCGCTTTGGGTCAAAACCTCGTCGGGCCCGTGAAGCGTGGAGTCGGCATGAGCATGACATTCCACTCCGAGCTCCGTGCAAAGCGCCCGCACCGCCTTTTCCACGGATTTCCCGAAAGGATCGGGGTCGGCGTTGAAATGGACCGCCACCGCCCGGCTCTCCTTGATGAGCTTCCGGAGTTCGTCAACCGCCTTGCCCTTGCGGATGATCAGGCGGCCTTCGAGGGTTTCGAGGTTCCTGGCCAGCGACTCCAACGAGCCGCAAAGGAAATGCTGGCGATTCGGTCCCGTCCAGGAATGGACGCCGCGCCAGCCGCTCAGGATATAAACAGGAACAACGGGAAGTCCGGGTTTCGCCGCGCGGCACAAGGCCGTGTTATCCGCAATTCGCAGATCGCGGCGAAACCAATGGATTACGGAAGCTTTCAGGTCCGGCATGGGCGGAACTTGTCGCGCATCAGGCACGGCGCAAATCCTGAAATTTCCAAAATCCCGGAGTTTTCGCTTTAGACCGCCTCGGCAAGGAGCTTTTCAGCCTTCTTGATGGTGGTGGGGGTCAGTTTGTTGTCGACGCGCTTGGCGCCTTCGATGATCACCTTCAGCTCGGCCAGGGTCTTCTCGGCGGCAGCCAAGGACTTCTTGCCACCACCGAACTTCTTGTCAGGGAAGTAACGGGTGAAGGTGGTGCCGGCACGGCTGATGCACAAGCGCCAGCCTTCAAATGCAGCGCTTTCGTAGGTGAATCGAGTCAGGTTCTTTTTGGATTTCATATGTTTTTTGTGGTGGATTGCCGCGGCACCCTATTTACCCCTGATAGAAAATCTAGTTTTTTTTTCATAAAAGTGAGAAAATAGTGCCGAAATGGTAACTCGCGGCCGAAAAAGGGACAAAAAATGCTTTGCAAGCAGCCCCGCTCCATCATTTAGTCACGCCCCCGCGGGCAATTGCACAACGCCGTCGGTCCTCTGAGAGTCCCTTTTTGGGGGCTTTCCGCTCGCAAGAGGGTAACCCGGCAACCAAGAAATAACATGTCAGCAGTCAAACTCGCTCGTTTCGAGCTCCCTAACCGCCTCGTTCGCAACGAGGACACCGCCACCGATACCTACGCCCAATTCATCGCCGAGCCTTTCGAGCGTGGATACGGCCACACCATCGGCAACTCCCTCCGCCGCGTTCTCCTTTCATCTTTGGAGGGGGCGTCCATCACTTCCGTCCGCATCGCGGGCGTGCAGCACGAGTTCTCCAGCCTTCCCGGCGTGGTGGAAGATGTCACCGACATCGTGCTCAACCTGAAAAAGGTGAAATTCAGCCACAACGAAAAGGACCCGCGCATCCTCACCATCAAGGTGGAGAAAGAAGGCGTGGTCACCGCCGGCGACATCATGCCGGATCACATCTACGACATCGTCAACAAGGACCAGGTCATCTGCACCCTCGACAAGAAGGTGAAGTTCGACTGCGAGTTCGAAGTCCGCGTCGGCCGCGGTTTCTCCACCGGTGACGAAAACAAGCGCAAGGACCAGCCGATCGGCGTCATCGCCATCGACTCGATCTTCTCGCCGGTCACCCGCGTGAAATACTCGGTGGAAAGCACCCGCGTCGGTCAGATGACCGAATTCGACAAGCTGATCCTCGACATCTGGACCGACGGCCGCATCACCCCGCAGGACGCGCTTCTCCAAGCCTCCGCGATTCTCCGTCACCACCTCGACGTCTTCGTCAACTACGACGAAAACGCCGTGGACTTCGAAGAAGCGCCGGCCGAGTCCAGCGAAGAGAACGCCGCTCTCAAGAAGCTTCTCAACATGTCGGTCAACGAAATAGAACTCTCGGTGCGTGCCGCCAACTGCCTCAACAACGCGAACATCACCTCGGTGGGCCAACTCGCGATGAAGTCCGAAGCGGAAATGCTCAAGTATCGCAACTTCGGCAAGAAGTCCCTCAACGAAATCAAGGACAAGCTCGTCGAGCTCGGCCTCGGTCTCGGGATGTCCTTCGAATCCGCGTTGATCTCCGGCCCCGCCGCTGCCTCACGCGGCCCGCGCCTCGGTGCGGAAGACGAAGCTCCGGTCGGCCTCGCCGATCTGATCGCTCAAAACCTCGACGACTAACCTTTAAATCTAGAAACGGAAGCAACCGATGAGACATCGCAGCAAAACAGTTAAACTCAAACGCAACGCCTCGCACCGTAAGGCACTGCTTGCCAACATGGCAATCAGCCTGATCGAACATGGCCGCATCAAAACCACCCTCGGCAAAGCCAAAGCGCTTCGTCCGGTCGCGGAAAAGCTGATCACCCTCGCCAAGCGCGACGATCTGCACTCCCGCCGCCTGGCCATCGCCTTCCTTCGCCAGAAGGAAACCGTGCAGAAACTTTTCTCCGAAACGGCTCCCGCTTCGAAGGATCGCCAAGGCGGTTACTGCCGCATCACCAAGCTCGGCGCCCGCATGAGCGACTCCGCACCGATGGCGATCATCGAGTGGGTCGACCGCGCCGCCGCCGGTGAAGAGGCTCCTGTCGAAGAAGTCGCCGCCACTGAAGCGGTCGAAGCTCCTGCTCCCAAGAAGGCAGCGAAGAAGAAGGCATCCGAAGCGGTCGTCGAAGTGGCCGGAGAGTAATCTCTTCTGAAAACAATCACCAAAGCCGCCTGCGCTCACCCGCAGGCGGCTTTTTTACGCGCTTTTTGCACCAATCGCCGCCTTTCACGATGCTTGCCAGCAGGTAACCTCGAACACCTTCACCGGTTCGGGAATTTGTCTCTCACCTTTAGCCGATCTCCTTCCGCAAATTCCGCGCACTCCAAATCAGCGCTGCGGCAGCACTCCCCACTCCGCGTAATTTTCGCGCACCATCCCTCCGCTTCGGGCCAAATCGTTCCCGTGCGTTCGCAAAGGCCTCATTGACAAATTCCTTGCCCCGAGGATGCCGGCGAGGGCGAAGGAAAGGGCGGACCGCCCCCTCCTGGAGGCCCACCCGGAGAACAACCCGAGCCTAACAAACCGCCAGCACGAGTTGAGCGAACTTTCCCAGCTGACGGCCGAGCAAATCGAGAAGCTCACCGCAGCTGACAACCGCGCCAACCCGAAACAAGCTGCGGATCAAATGCGCCGGGCTGCCGAGTTGCAACGCGAAGCCGCGCAAGCCTTGCTGCGGAACGCGCCCGGGCAGGCGCGGGACCGCGGCGAAGACGCGCAGGGAGCGTTGCGGCGCGCGGCGATTCTCACCGAGGCCTTGCTCGATCGCGCAGTCGCACCCGGCATCGATGCCGGCACGCGTGCACCCGGTTACGACGATCTAATCCAAGGCTACTCACGCCGACTCTCGTATGACGAATAAGCGAACATATGCTCAGTGAAATCCAGTATTTGATGCCCGCATGGTGGCCTTGGATGGGTGGCGTTTTCCTGCTCATTCTCGATTGGCGGCAGGAAACCACACACACCGAGGAGGACGTGCCGGCGCTGCACGTGTTGATTGATGACTCGTTGAGTATGGCACAGGCCGACGCATCCGCCGGCCAAACCCGCCATGCGGCGGCTCTTGCGCACTTGAAAAACGATTTGCAGCCGAGCTGGAAAGGCGCACGGCTACCGCGCGTCGGCCGCGTGGCCGAAGGATACCGCGACGGACCGCCTGCGGAAGACGCAGCGCAAGGTCGGCGCAGCAATCTGGCCGCCGGCTTGCGCGAGACGACCTCCCAATACACGGACGAACCGCTCGGCGGCGTGGTGTTGTTCACGGATGGCGCAGCGAGCGATGCGGCGAAACTGGAGGAAGCGATCGGGATCTACCGCGAAGCGGGCGTGCCGGTGTTTCCCTGGCTGCTCGGCACGGACAAATCACCGGCGGATGCGAGTTTGTTAGGAGTTGCGATCCGCCAGCCCGGCCCGTCGCGACCGGATCTCCGACTGGAAGCCCGCATTGAAAGCCCCGGCTATGAAGGCAAGGAAACGACGCTGTTGATCCGCCAAGGCGATCAGGTGCTCCACCGTCAGCGCGTGGTTTTGGAGGGCGGGCCGCAGCTTCTCGAAGTGGACTTCGTTTCACCCTATCGCGGGCTGCATTTTTACACAGTCGAGTTGGAGCCCCTCGATGGTGAGGTGGCCCGAGCTAACAACACGCAACTCGCCGCGTGCGAACTTCGCCGCGAACCGATCCGCGTGCTTTACATGGAAGGAAGCGAACCCGCAGAAACGGCTTTCCTCAAGGACGGCCTCGAGGCGGACCCCGAGATCGAGGTGCATGCGATGCACTTCCCCGGTGCCTCCTCGTTGCCAGAACTTGCAAGCCAAGCTCGGAGCGTGCGCGGCAAAGACATGCGCGTCTTCCGCGCCCGAGTGGGGCGCGAGGTGCCCAGCGTCTGCCACCCCACGCGCGGATACCCGAAAACGCTCGATGCCTTATTGAAATTCGACGTGGTGATCTTCAGCGACATCATCAAGGAAGGTTATTCCCAAGAGCAACTCGATGCCACGGTCGGATTCGTCGAGGGTTTTGGCGGCGGTTTCATCATGATCGGCGGCATGACCTGGTTCGGCGCGGGCGATTACCAGAAGACCGTGATCGACAAGCTGATGCCCATCGAAGTCGCGGGACGGAGCGACCCGATCAATCAGTGGACTGGCGTTGCGGTGACCGATAGCGGTTGGCAACACCCGGTGATGCAGGTGGGTGAGAACGCGGAAGAAACCAAGCAGGCATGGTCCACGGGATTTCCCGGATTCAGCGGATTCAACTATGTCCGGCGCGCCAAACCCGGAGCTTTCACGCTGGCTCGCAGCTCCATGAAAGTAATGGGTGAACCCGCCCTCTTGCTCGCAGTCCAACAAATCGGCCGGGGGCGCACCATGGCCTTCACCTCCGACTCCACGCGCGACTGGGGCGCCGCGTTTCAAACGGTGTGGGGACCGAGCCGTCGCAGCAACGCATACTACCGCAAATTCTGGAACCACACCATCCGCTGGCTCGCAGCCGAGCACCGCAATCCCGAAGGCACCCCGGTGACCACCCGCATCGGCGTAAGCGTGAGCGAGGATGCCAACGAAGCCGTCGCAGTGGCGGTGAACCGCAAGCTCATGGAGACTTTGGCCACCGGCACCGGAGGTCAGTTGGTCGATGCCTCGCAGATTGGTGAAGTGCTTGAACGCATCCATGCGCGCGCTGCCGCTCACCCTTCGCGAGTGGATTCCCTTATGGGACCGCTGGTGGCTCCTAATACCGCTCATCGGCCTGCTCGCCATCGAGTGGCTGCTGCGCCGCAGCGCCCCTTTCACCTTGCCGACGCCGTGAGCGGACTTCCCTGCTGGTTCGGCTGTTAGTTAGCGCTTGGTTTTGCGCAACTCCCGTTCGTGAAGCCAGAGGAAGATCATGGGGGTGACGATCAGGATATGAATCAGGCTGGATCTCATCCCGCCGATGACCGGGGGCAGCGGGATCAGCGGCTTGAGCTGCGCTGCGGGAAATTGTTGTCCTACCAGAGCCGTGTCCGCCCCGATTTGCGACAGCTCGGCCCGCAGCCCCGCAGCGTCGCCGCTGAGCGCGCATTGGTTCGACGGCAAAGTTCTGCCGGCGACCAGTTGCACGCCGATCGCGATCCGATCGCGTTGCGCCTGGGGCAATTGCGCCCGGCTTTCCATGAACCGCAGATGAGAAACCAGCGCGGCCATGCGTTGCGGCCATCGGACCAGTGACCCGCTGGAGAGGATGCGCTCGAACTCGTAGCGCTCGACCTGCACGTTTTTCCACGCGTGGTTTTCGACGCCCAAGGCCGCCTGAAGAAAGTGTTTTCCGAGAACACCTGGACTGCGAAAGAACTCGCCGACGAACTCCGCGTGGGAGCTGTGCCCGGGCGGTGATCCTTCCCTTGGAGGTCCGGATCATCGCGGCGGTTAGCCGCCGATGGCACGTCACCCTGCTGGGAAGACTCGCGGCCACGCTGGCGAAGGTTCCTCGAAAACGGCGAGCGCAATCTTCAAGGACGAAAGGGAGGGTCGATATTCTATCGACTGAGTGCGGCCGACATCCTGTCGGCCGGAATGAAGATGGCGGACAGGATGTTCGCCGCACCTGGCGTTCAGGATGAAAGCGCTCCTAAAAATCGGCGAAGAGGTCCATCTGCGGGGCGTTCGGTTGTGGGAGAGAGGGCTGGTCGGTGTTTTTCGCCTTGGGGCCCTGTTTCTTGGCCTCGGGTTTCACGGAGTGGAGTTCGAGGTGGCTGAGAATGGATTTCGCTCGCTCGACGACGACTTTCGGGAGTCCGGCGAGGCGGGCTACCTGGATGCCGTAGGATTTGTCGGCGGCACCGGGGAGGATCTTGTGGAGGAAGATGATTTCCTCGTTCCACTCCCTAACGGCGACGTTGTAGTTGGCGACGGCGCTCTTGGTGTTGGCGAGGTCGGTGAGCTCGTGGTAGTGGGTGGCGAAGAGGGTGCGGCAGCCGATGGTGTCGTGCAAATGCTCGGCGACGGCCCAGGCGATGGAGAGGCCGTCGAAGGTGGCGGTGCCGCGGCCGATCTCGTCGAGGATGACGAGCGAGCGGTCGGTGGCGTGGTTGAGGATGAGGGCGGTCTCGCTCATCTCGACCATGAAGGTGGACTGGCCGCGTGATAGATCGTCTGACGCGCCGACGCGGCAGAAGATGCGGTCGACGAGGCCGAGCGTGGCCGACTCGGCGGGGACGTAGGCGCCGATCTGGGCCATCACGGCGATGAGCGCGATCTGCCGGATGTAGGTGGACTTGCCGGCCATGTTAGGGCCGGTGAGGATTTGGAGGCGGGCGGTGTCGGGATCGAGCTCGGTGTCGTTGGGGACGAATTTGACGTCGGTGAGGGTTTGCTCGAGCACGGGGTGGCGGCCGTTGGTGACGAAGAAGCCGTTGCCGGCGTTGAGGACCGGGCGGCAGTGGCGGTGGTATTGGGCGACTTCGGATAGTGCGCAGAGCACGTCGATTTCCGCGACGGCGGCGGCGGTTTCCTGGAGCGCGGGCAGATGGGTGATGACGCGGGCGCGGAGCTCGAGGAAGAGTTCGTTTTCGAGTTGTTTGGAGCGTTCTTCGGCACCGAGGACTTTGTTTTCCATCTCCTTGAGCGCGGGGGTGATGTAGCGCTCGGCGTTGGACATGGTTTGCTTGCGCGTGTAGTCGTCGGGGACTTTGGCTAGATGGCTGGTGGTGATTTCGATGAAGTAGCCGAAGACGTTGTTGAATTTGATTTTCAGCGAGTCGATGCCGGTGCGTTTGCGTTCGTCTTCCTGGAGGCGGGCGATCCAGTCCTTGCCGCCGCGGGAGGCATCGCGGAGCTCGTCGAGCGCGGGCGACCAGCCGTCGCGGATGACGCCGCCGTCGCGGAGGTGGGCGGGCGGCTCGTCGGTTAGGGCCAGGGAGAGCATTTCGGTGAGTTCGTGGAACTCGTGGAGGCGGGGGAGAATTGAGGATTGAAGATTGTTGATTGAAGATTGGGAGAGGGAAGAAAGATCCTGCTTGAGCGCGGGGATGTGGGAGAGGGAGATGGAGAGTGATTGGAGGTCGCGGGCGTTGCCGGAGTTCTGCGAGAGGCGGGAGGTGGTGCGCTCGATGTCGCGGATGCCTTTGAGCGCGTCCCGGCATTTCGAGAGAAGGAAGGGCTCTGCTAGGAATGATGCGATGAGGTCCTGCCGGGCGGTGAGCGCGGTGAGATCGCGCAGCGGGTGGAGAATCCAGTCGCGCAGGAGGCGCGCGCCCATGGGGGTGGCGGTGCGGTCGAGCACGCCTAGCAGGGTGTGGGCCTTGCCGGAGCGGGAATCAACGAGGTCGAGGTTGCGCTGGGAGGCGGCGTCGATGAGGACGTGGTCGGCGCTTTCCCTAACGTGCGGCGGGTGGAGGTGGGTGCAGTTTCTCCGTAGCTGGTGGATGAGATAGTGAAGGACGGCACCACCTGCCCCGCTGGCGGCGTGGAGGTTGGCGCAGCCGAAGCCGTCGAGCGAGTGGACGTTGAAGTGGTCCTTGAGGAGCTGGTTCGCGTGCTCGGGGAGGAAGGTGTAGCCTTCGTAAACAAGGCAGTTCGTGAGTTTTCCGAATTCCGCGGTCTGGTGATCCGGGATGAGCAGCTCGGAGGGGGAGATGCGGGCGAGTTCGTCTTCGAGTAACCCGAGGTCGGCGAACTCGGCGATGGTGAACTCGCCGGTGGTGTGGTCGATGCAGGCGAGACCGGCGGATTTCCCGTGGCGGCAGACGGCGGCGAGGTAGTTCGGGCGCTGGTTGTCGAGCAGCGCGTCGTCGTCGATGGAGCCGGGGGTGAGGATGCGGGCGATCTCGCGGGAAACGAGTTTTCCGGCGACGGGCTCGGACGTTTGTTCGGCGATGGCGACGCGCTTTCCGGCCTTGAGCAGGCGGGCGATGTAACCCTGCGCCGCGTGAAAGGGCACGCCGCACATCGGCGTCCCGCCACGCTTGGTGAGGGCGACGTTCATGATCGGCGAGGCGGCTTTCGCGTCGTCGAAGAACATTTCGTAGAAGTCGCCGAGGCGGTAAAACAAGATGATGTCGGCGGGCAATGACCGGCGCATGGCTTGGTATTGGGCCATCATGGGGGTCAGCGCGGGCTCGGACATGGGCGGAGAGTGGCGGGGTGGCTTGGAAGAATCAAGAAGCGAGGGCTGGTCCGGCGGAAATCATCAGGGACTGGAGGAGCGGTCATGAGTCATCTCTGTCGCCACGTGCGGCATCGGCCTGGTGCGGGGAAGGGGGAGCGTGATGATCCGCTAGTGCACCGTCCTTGAAATAGCTGTGCATTTGGAGCAGTCTGTGCTATGATTCAACCATGGCACGGACCGCTCAACCTCTTTTGCTGCAACCAGATCAAGTCCTTCATCTTGAATCATTGCTGCGCCGCAGCGCTCTTGAACACCGTATCGCAAGAAGACGCCGAGCCCTGCTGTTTGCGGCAGAAGGCATGAGCAACGTTGAAATAGGCATGAAACTCGACATGCATCGCAACGCAATCAGCAATGTCCGCACCCGCTTTCAGCAGAGCGGACTGTCTTGTGTTGAAGATGCGCCTCGCGCAGGCAAACCGCCAGTTCATTCCCCACAAACGAAGCCGAAGATTGTGACCACGGTATGCGGCAAGCCGCCCAAAGGAATGAGCCGGTGGAGCAGCCAGAGACTTGCGAAGAAACTGAAACTTTCAAAAAGCTATGTGCACGGCGTGCTGAAAGAACATGATCTCCATCCATGCAACTCGGGAGCATGACTTCGCCGCAAGCAATCCTTGCCGTGGCGGGCCGGGCCGTTTACCCAAAGCGCATGCAAGATGAAGTTCGCGCGCTGTTGATTCTCCAAGACCGTGACCGCCGCCTTTTGGCCTTGGCCAAGGATCTGGCAAAACTCCCCCAGGACGAGGCCCGGGCGAAGGCGAAGCTGGCCGGCGACGAGGCCGCCCTGGCGAAAGCCCACCACGCGCTGCTCGACTGCGAGCTGCGGGTGAAAAAAATCGAGCTTGATGCCGAGACCCGGCGGACGACGATCAAGCGGCTGAAATTGCAGCAATTCGAAACCCGCAAGAACGAGGAGTTCGTGGCGCTCGGCCATGAAATCACGCGCTACGAAAAGGATCTGGACGATTTCGAAACCCAGGAACTCGAAGCGATGGACGAGGTGGACCGGTTCCGCGCCGCCCAAAAAGCGGCCGAGGCCGCGCTCGCCCACACCCGCAAGCTGGTGGACGAGGACCTCGCCTCGATCGCCACGCGCCACGCGCGGATGGAGGCGGACCGCCTCGAAATCCTCGCCGAGCGCGAGAAGCTGCTGGCCAACGTGCCCGAGAGCGTCATCCCGCTTTATAACAGGCTCATGAAAACCAAGGACGGCCTCGCGATCGCACCACTGCGCGACGGCAAGTGCGAGGGTTGCCACATGAAGCTCATCGCCTCCACGGTGATGAAGGTGCAGACCGGCAAGGAAATCGCCCAGTGCGAGGATTGCGGGCGGATTCTCTACGTCGAGGAGTGAGCCTCAAGGAGCGTGGGCGTCTCGCCCACCGCCTGAATCGCGCATCAAGAATGTGGGCGAGACGCCCACACTCCTTGAGTTTCGCTCAGTAGCTGACGAACTCCTTGCGGCGTTCTTCGAGGACGACCAGCCAGTTCATCATCGTGATCGGCGGCAATTGCGCCGGGTGGGTGATCGGGCTCAGGTTGACGGTGATTTGGCTGGGATCGATCGCGATGCCGCTGAGGTTTTTCGAATCCAGCGGGCGGACGGCGGTGCTGACCGTGTCGCTGGCGAGCGATCCGATCTGTCCGCGGAGATCGACGGCGAAGGGATTCACATCGACTCCGTAGCGCTTCTCCGGAGAGAACAGCGAGCAAGGCGGGAAATAACTGCCGGTGGGATTGGCGGCGGTGACGGGCGGCGTGTAGCCGGAGGGGGCGGTGATGGCGGTGGTGTTGAAATCGTCGCCGATGAAGAGCCGCAGGTTGGTGACGAGCGAGAAGCCTTTGGTGAACGGCGCGAGGTTGCCGCACTCCCTGAGGATCACGCCGTAGTCGGTGTCGGTGCAGGGAATATACGGCTTGTATTTGGCGGCGTTGTTGAGCCCGGTCGATGAATAGTCCACGTTGACGACCAGCGAGTTGTTAATCGCAGGGCCGGCGGCGCCCATCGACGTGAGCAAGGCGGGGATTCGCTCCGGATAGATGGTGACGCACCGCTGCCCGCTGGCGAGCGTCTTGATTTCCGAAGGCCCCCGCGGCCGCCAGTAGCCGTATTTCCAATCTCCCACCTTGGGGTCGCCAAAGGTGTTGTTGTTAAAAGCGATCGTCCCGGAAAGACCCTGCCGGAAGGTGAAGCCACCGCTTACTCCGTAGGCTACGTCCACCGGAGTGGCGAAAGTATAGCTTTGATCCTCTTCACATATCTTGACGTAGCCCGGCGGCAGGGTTGTCTGGGTGGCCGCGGTGAGCGGCATGTTCACGGAAGCGCGGGTGCCGTTGGTCTGATAGTAGGAGAAACGCAGCATTGTCGGCGTCGGGTCGGTGGCACTCACGACCCCGGTGATGTCCAGCCGCATCGCGCATTGCAACGCGCCGATGGAATAGTTGTTCCAGCTGGTGGTGGACAACACGTTGGATTCGGTGGTTTGGGAAAACCGGTCGAAGAACTCCGCCCCGCGATTGATCGGGATGAAGGCGGAGCGACCGCTCTCGGAGGCCAGGGATACCGGGAAAAAGGCGCCCGACGTGACTTGATAGGACTCCCGGACCCCGGGCGTGAACGGGCTGTTCGTGAAGCTCTGCCCGCCGACGGTGGTGCCGCTGGACAAGGTCATTCCCCGCCGGCTTGCGAGCGCGTTGATCGCGGTGGTGCCGAGCACCTCGGCTTTTCCGGCGAAGACGCCGCCGTCGATGGTGACATTCTGCCAGGCGCTGCCCGAGGCGTATTGGCCGAGGGACATGAAGGAGGACGCGGAGATGGCCAGCTGCGAGGGGATTTCGTAAATCGAGAGCACGAAGTTCCGTTTGTTTCGCGCGAGATAGGTTTTATCGCTATCGTTGCCGGCCACGTCCACCGAGAACGCCCACCAGTTCCGCTTGGCCACGAAATAGTCGCCCGGCTTCGCGTAGCCAAAGTTGATCTGCGGATATCTGACGAGGTTGAAATTCGGATAGGACGAGACCGAGAGCCCGACGTCGGCCTGGGCTAGGCTGTTGTAAATTTTTTGACTCGAGATGATCGGATAGGTCGTATCGCGGGTGTTGGTGGTGGAATCGTTCGAGCTCAGCGGCGCGGGATAGCCGGTGCCGAGGCTGCGGTTGATTCCCGCCGAGACGTATCCCGTATCCGACGGGATCGCGGCGAATATCTTGCTGGGGGAGCTCAAGGTGGAGTCCCCCGAGTTCGCGCTATTGAGATTCGCGATACTCAAGGAGTTCTTAAGGTTGCTGGAAATGGATGTCCCTGCATTCGCCAGAACCAGGGATTCCGTGAAAATGTTCTGCCAGCGTAGCGGGTCGCTGACGGTCGCGTTCGCGCTCGAGCCCGACTGCATCGCGCGGATCGCGCGGTTCGGGGTGATCGCGACGATCGCGCGGAGAATCGCCTCCTCCTTCTCGCTGTAATCGACCCGCAGCTGGACCTGGGAAGTGACCGCGTGGGAGGCCATGGCGCTGCGGTAGGCGTAGATCGTCAGCAGCGTGAGAATCGCCCCGGTGGAGAGGACCATGAGGAAGGAGACGTAGCCGGCTTGCCGCTTGCTGGAAGGAGAGGTTTTCATTGCTGCATGGTTCCGGAGTAGGTGATCTCTTCGCCGTTAGGTCCAGTGAGGGTCATCCGGAGAATTCCATTCTCCATTGCGAACGAGACGTTCCTCGGTGACTTGCTCACCGCCCACTGCGGAGTGCCCAGCACCCCGCTGACGGGGACCACGTAATAGTAAAGCGCGTTGCCGGTGCCCCGGTTTTCGAAGGATAGGATGGTCGCCCGCATCGTCCCGTCCGGCTGACGGAAGTTCAAAACCACCACCGGCGAGGCGGTCAGGCGGGCGTTGGTGCCCGAGAGCGCGTCCGCCACCGTGTCATGCAGACGGAAGCGGTCGGCCTTTCCCACCAGGCGGCTCACGTAAGTGCTGATGATCGGCGCCTCGTCGGTCAGGAAGTTCTGGGACTTGTAGAGTTTCAGGAACGCGAGCTGCTGGTTGAACAAGGCGAGCAGCATGGTGCCCGTCGCCAGACCCAGCATCATGGCGATCGACAACTCGATCAGGGTGAAGCCCCGGCGCAGGCGTGGAAAGCGGGATTTCATTGGGAGCGCAGGACGGTTCGGGATTTCGCGTAGGTCATGGTGCCGACCTTGTAGGTCAGCACGCTTTGGGCTTTCCAGACCTTCATGGCGGCCGGGTTGGTCGCCACGGTGCCCGTGCCGCCATCGATCGGGTAGTTCCCGGTGTCGGGGATGCGGGTGCGCACGACGTTTCCTGCGAGCACGGTGCCGCCGGGAAGACGGCCGATCGCGACCGCCGTGGTGGAAGTCGCCGGATAGGCGGGCCAGGGCGAGTCGTTGGCCAGCAGGTTTTCGAAAGGGATCCGCTCGGCGAAGGACCGTTCGTAAGTCATGTAGGCGTCCGACACCGTTTGGCGGAGCATCCATTGGCGCGGCGAGAGGATGTTGAGCGAGAGCTTGAGCAGGACGAGTCCGAGCACCGTGAGGATGGAGAGCGAGACCATCGCCTCGATCAAAACAAAGCCGCGGCGGAGCGATCGCGCCTTGCGGAGCGGGCGGAAACTCCTAAAACTCCCGCCATGGGCAGGCGTTTCCGCAGATGGGCATTCGGCACCGGCATTCTCTGGCTGGCCGCCGGACAGGCGATGGCGCAAGCTGTGCTGGAGCCGCCCTACGGACTGCGCTGGGGCGATTCTCCGGAAAAATTGATTGCATGGGCAACTCGACATTCGCTGGATATCACCATTTCCCTGCCCGGAGATCAACCCGCAATGCGGGTGGTGAAAATCGAGCCGAAAAAGGGGTTTTTGCCCGAAACCCAGGCGGCGGCCGTGGAGGGGCGCTTCCTCACCGGCAAGCTTTACGAGCTGACCGTCCACTACTTCGATCCGGAGGCTTCCGCCGATCTGATGGAATCGAGGTTCGACGCGTTGCGCAAACAAACCGCCCTGGAGCACGGCGCGCTGCTGACCAACCAACAACAACGGAAGGTGGCGGACCAGTTCGTGACTCGGACTCAATCGTTTCATCGGGAGCCAGTGAAGGGCTTGTTCCTCCTGCTGGCTTTCACCGAGGTGGAGGATTTGTTGCGGAAATCCAAGGAAGCGAGGTTTTCGCTGATCTATCGAAATGACAACTTCAGGAACGAGTTGCTGAAGGAGCTGAAGACTCCCTAACATCACTCGATGGTGGTGAATGTCCCGTTCATTTCGATCGTGCGGTCGATCGTGAAAGTGACGTAAGCGGCCTGATCCGAGGCGGTCTTCATGTATTCGGTTCCAGTTCCGAAAGGGACCGACGTGACCAGTTCGATGGTCCAACGGCCGTCGGTGTTGAACACCGGGTCGAAATTGGTCGGTGTGAGCAGCTCGGTGAGAGGCTCGGATCCCGTGTTCACCTTCAGCGAGCCGGGAAGGACGGTGCCGACTTTTCCTGCAACCCGCTCGCCCTTGTAAACCTGGGCGTAAACCGTGGATCCCGGATAGATGTCGTTGTAGGTGAGGGTGAGCGACGGCATCGCGAAGCGGACGAGCTGGTCCTGGGCAATGCCTGAAATCGTGCCATCGGCGATCGGCCACACCTGGATGAAGTTCGTGCCTAGCTGCGACGACGGGGCCTGATAGTCCGCGATTGAAAATACCGAGAACCGCTCTTCGCCCCGGAGCTTCTTGAGGTTGGCTCCGGCAATGCCCGTCAACGCGTAGGTCAAGGTCTGGACGCCGTTGGCGGTGATCGACGTCTGGGACTTGAGCGTTGCCTGCGTGCGGTCCAGGCCGATTCCGACGCCAGTGCCGTATGACTGGACGTGGCGCAGGAGGTTGACGCTTTTCGAGGCATCCGGATCGGTCGCCCCGCTCAGCAATCCGCTGATCGTGACATAGACCGTGAACGGCCGGTCCGCCCGGGTGCGGCGGAGTTTCGCCGGAAGGTTGACGGGAACGGGACCCGTCGCGGTCAGGTCCTTGCCGTAGGTGTCCTCGGTGTCGATGATCACCTGTGCGACCGGCACGTAGGTTCCGACGTAACAACTATCCAGCGCATATTCGGTCAGCGGCGAGGACTTGATGGTGACCAGGTCGAAACGGGCACCACCGGGATTGATGGCAAGGGTCGAGAACTGGGAACCTGCGGCGGCCACTGAATCGGAAGCGTCCCAGCTCACGCCGGAAGGCATCTGGGTCTGCCGGATGAAATTGGTGTAAGTCTGGGCGAAGGCACCGGAGCAACCTAGGACGCTCAAGGTGACGAGGCGGAAAAGAGAGGTTTTCATGGTTTCGTTGTTCCAGCGGTTTTCACTTCAGGCTCTTTCAAAGGCAGCAGGGAAATCGGCCCGCCGAGGTAGGTGGCGACCACGAGATTGCCGCATTTGGACAACTGTCGCTTGGTCTCTTCGGCGAGCGGCTCATTGCCCTCCGCCTGCACGCGGCTGACTTCCACCGTGGTGATCCAGCCGCGGTTGGCTGCGTAGAATTCGCTCCAGCTCTGGATGGTCGCGCCGGGCTCCAGCCGGATGCGATCCGCCACGTTTTTTGGGATCTGGATGATCGCCCGCTTGGGGATCAGCGTGGCGAATTTTCCGAAGGAGATGATATCGGAGGTTTCAAGAATGCTGGGCGGGCGGTTGACCACGGATGGATCCTCCCCCTTGACGGCCGGCATGCTGCTCATGGGATCCGATTGATCCGCTTTGCGCCGCGCAAGGATGAGCTGTTCCTGACTCATCGCCTCCTGCAGAACCGGTTGATCGGCGGAGGCCATGCCAGACGGCAACGCAAGAACGGCAATTCCCAAACCTACAATGAATCGATGGATTTTCATGGGTCAGGGTTTGCGGAAGGTGACAAGCATCACAAGGTCCTGAAGGTCGTAGCCGATGTCCGACTGATTCGTGTGGGTCAGCTCCATGATGATGATGACGTCCATCGGGCCGATTTTGACCTTTTTCTGGGAGTCCAAATAGGGCTTCAGAAAGCTCTCTAAAGACGGCGCGTTGTAGTCGGGAATATTACCTGGACAGGTTTGGCCGCTGACGAGGGCACGCACGTTGGTGCCGCTCATCGAAGTGTATTCAGTCTGCCAACTCGAGTTGTAATACTGCCCGGCGAAGTTCATTGGGTTGTTCTTGCTGACCGAAACATTGGTTGCCACCAACCCCTGTTGCTGGACGATGGTGTCGGTCTGCTTGCCGTCATAGATCGTCCCCCAGTTAGTCGAGGTGCCATACCTCCACCGTCCACGTGTTCGGTAGTAGGTGATTGATCCGTTGGAACCCTGGGAGGTAACTCCCAATCCTAGAATGCGGACGTCGCATTGGAGATTCTCTTTGGGAGTCACGGTGCCCGGAGGCGTGATCGTCACGAATTCCTGAACGACCGACGGATAGCTGATACTCCAGGTCAACGTCGGCTTGGTGCCGGTCTGGACGATGGTCGGAAAGGCCGTCAGGGTTCCGACGGGAATCGTCGGAGTCGTTTGCGCTTGGGCGCGTGTCGACACAAAAGTGCCTGCGGCGATGAGAGCGGCCGTAAGGGCGGCCAGTTGGCTGGTTTTCATGGCTGGTTGTAAGGGTGGGATGTCTGGAGAAACCCTTCCGTCTGGGACCTCAAAAGCGGGACAGCATTTGAGAGACGAGCGGCCCGGATCGGGCAAGGGCTGGGGTCAGCGAGAGATTCTCGATGAACCCAGCCGATTCGGGACAGAATCCCGATCCGGGTCGCCTGAGGCGCTACTGGGACGGTAGCGACTCAGAAAGAGTGGTGTGGTTCCGGTTCAAACGACGGGTGAGGTCGCGTGGATCGGGGTTAGGTGTTGAACAGCAGTTGTCAGGCGGGGTGATTTTTTCAGCGCTGCGGCAAGGCAGGCTCGCGGGACCAGTTTTTCCAGGGTCCCCGCGGCACTTCCTGGTCGTCCGCGAAGCGCCACTCGACGGTGGCTCCGCTGCGGAGGTTCAGGAAATCGCGGACGGCGGGGCTCAGATCGATGCCCGCCGCTTGATTGCGGTTGGGGCGGGCCGATTCCTTGCCGAAAACGTATTGCCAGTGGTCGACCTCGAACGGGCCGACATCCTCCCACTGGGCGAAGCAGACTTTCCCTTCGTGGTGAATGGCGACCCAGCGGCCTTTACAAACGGAAATCCCGTCGCCGCGGTAGCTTTCCCAGAACCAGGGAATCACCTCCGACGCCTCGGGCCGGTGCACGCCGCCTTTGGCGACATCATTGTAAGGCAGGGCGATGTAAAATGGATTGAGCGCCGGGATGAATTCCGCGGGCAGGTAGCCTTCGCGGCGGTCCGGTTGGTCATAGCCGCCGAAATTCGCCTGCCAATTCTGGTCCCACGCACTCATCGTGTTGGGAGTCGGATTGTTCTCGGTCGGCAGCTCGCCCACCCAGAACACGGTGGCGGTCACGTTGCGCTTCCACGGGGAAGCGGCACGGAACGAATCCCGCGACTGCTCGATCACCACCCGCGCCGCGGCCGGCACTCCGAATGGATCGCTGAGCGAAGGCAGAACCGCGCGGCGCTCTTCGAGGAAACTTTCATGGACCTTCGACAAGCGCTCCGACAAGCGGGCTGCAGCGGTGGACCCGATCAGGTTTGCGCTGGCAATTCCGGTTGTGATCCACAAGTTTTTCATGTCTTCCAAAGGATGGGTTGAAGTTCTCGATGGATTGCCGAGACCATAAAATTTTAATGAAACTTAACAAGAGAAAACTTTAACGATTTTTGAACGGATCGAAAATTTTGCTGTCATGTCAGTTTTTCCTTATACCTAAAAAGGAATTTAAGCCATGCTCCCCACTCAACCGGGAGCTCTTCCGATCCGTCTCGGAGGCTGTTTTGGCCGAAAACCGGCGCTGTCGCGGCCTTTTCTTAGCCCAAACGACTGGAGAATCCAACTAATTTTTACAAATATTGAACGGATCCGAAGGTTGTTTTTTTACGCGATCAGGTTAGTCAGGCGCTCCGGCGGACCAAGCACGACGGAATGACCCTCTCGGTGCTAACCTTCGCGTTCAAGCGTCGCCGCTAATTAGGCCTGCCGTTCCCGAAACGGCGGTCCAGCTCCTTCATGCTGAATTCCGTGAGCGTCGGCCGGCCGTCGGCCGCGCAATAAGGCAGCTCACAGGCGAAAAGCTCCGCGAGCAGCGGCACGGTCTCGGCCAGTTTCGGAATCACCGGGGCCGCTGCCTTTTTCGCCAACACCCTCGCCAGACGGTCGATGGCGAATCTCGCGCCCGGAGCCGGATCGTGGAGCAGCTCGTCCATCAAGGCCCCGAGAAACGGCCGCGGGTCGTCCACTGGCAGACAGGCGGGCAAACTGTGGATTTGCAGCGTGTTCCCGCCGAACGCCTCGACCTCGATGCCGGCCTCCTGCAAGGCCATCCGCTCGCGCAGGACGAGATCCAGATCCCGCGGATCGAGCTCCAGCAGGACCGGCACGAGCAAACCCTGCGTCTCCAAAACCCCGTCGCCGTGGTTGAGGAGTTTTTCAAAATAAATCCGTTCCTTCGCCGCTTTGGGGTCGAAAAGCACCAGCCCGTCCCCGCTTTCCAGCAGCACGAACCGCTGATGCAGCATCCCGATCAGCCGGAAATCCGGCGCTCCCCCGGCAACTGGCGGCGGAGTTGTTTCCACCACCAGCTCCGGCAAAACCGGCTGTGGCGCGTGAAAAACAGCCGCCACCGACGCGATCTCCACCGCGTCGTCATGGGAAAAAACCGGAATCACCGCAGCCCGCTCGATCCGCGGCGGCAGCACCGGCGCGGGCGGCCGCAAACCGAAAGCCACCGCCTCCAAAATCGCGTCCCGCACGTCCACCGGCCGGTGGAACCGCACCTCGCGCTTCGCCGGATGGACGTTCACATCCACCAATGTCGGCTCCAGATCGATCCACAGCCACGCCGCCGGATACATTCCGTCCGAAATCGCGCCGCGGAATCCTTCCGCCAGCGCCCGCGAAATCACCGCGTCCTCGACCGGTCGGCCGTTGAGGAACACGAACTGGTGCCGCCTCCCCTTCCGCGCGTGGCTGGCGGGCAGCACGTAGCCTTGCACGGAAATCCCGTTGCCATGCGTCAGTGGCAGCGCGAGCAGCTCCCGCGACAAATCTGTGCCCAGCAACTGCCGCACCCGGTCCACCGCCTTCGCCGCCGGCGGCAGATCAAACACCTCGCGATCATCCCGCCGCAGGCGAAACCGCACGTTCGGCGCGGCCAGCGCGTGCAGCCGCAACTGGTGCTCGACGTGCGCCGCCTCGGTCGTTTCCGCCCGCAGAAATTTCCGCCGCGCTGGCATGTTGTAAAAAAGCGCCTTCGCCTCGATCACCGTCCCCGGCGCGCAACCGGCGTCCCGCACGTCGCGGACTTTCCCGCCGTCCACCACGATTTCCGTGCCCGAAACCGAGTCCGTCTCCCGCGTCACCAGCCGGAACCGCGACACGCTGGCGATGCTCGGCACCGCCTCCCCGCGGAAGCCCAGCGTCATGATCGCCGCCAAGTCCCCGGCCGTCCTCAGCTTGCTCGTCGCGTGGCGTTCCAGCGAGAGCAGCGCGTCCTCGCGCGACATCCCGCAGCCGTCGTCGCTCACCCGGATCAACGCCGAACCGCCGCGATCGATGTCCACGCGGATTTCCCGCGCCCCGGCGTCGATGCTGTTCTCCACCAATTCCTTGACCACCGAAGCCGGGCGCTCGACCACCTCGCCCGCCGCCACCTGGCTGGCGAGAATGTCGGAGAGCACGCGGATCTTTGGCATCGGGGAGAAAGACAAAGACAGAAGACCTGAAGACACAAGACGCAAGAGGAGACACTTCTCTCCACGCTCATGGAGGTGCTTTTGAAAACAAAGGTTGGAAATTTGTCTTTATTGGTTTATTTTTCTTCAGTGGACAAGATAACAACTTTTACCCAGCGGAATCCCGTCGCCCTTGTCCGCGAAATCGGGCAACGCTTGCGTGGATTTCGTCTGACCAAAGGCTGGACCCAGGAAGAACTGGCGGAGCGTTCGGGAGTGGCTCTTTCCACGCTGAAATTGTTTGAAACCAAGGGCCAGGGTTCATTCCAGCGCTTGGTGCGGATCGCGGTGGCGCTGGGACTGGACGGGGAATTCCGGGACTTGTTCGCGCGACCGGCGGCGATGGAATCGATCGAGGCGGTGAAACGCGGCGAACGTCAGCGCGCGCCGCGCCGCAAACGGAAAGGAGACGGCGATGGAACTTGAAGTGCATTGGAGCGGGCAAGACGAGGCGAGGATCGGCAGACTTTATCAGGACGGGCGCGGGGTGGTGTTTTTCGAGTATGACGCCGGGTGGCGGGGTGGCGGACGCGAACTGTCGCCGGTCTATTTGCCCAACTCGACGCATGGCGCGGTGAGCACGCCGACACCGGGTTTCGGCGAACTGCACGGACTGTTTCAGGATGTGCTGCCCGATTGGTGGGGCGAGCGCCTGATGCAGCGGCATTTCGAGGCGCGGGGCATTCCTTGGAACCGGGTGACGGCGCTGCGGAAACTCGCCTGCCAAGGGAACCGGAAAATGGGCGCGCTGGCATTTCTGCCGTCTGCGGACGAGATGGATTTCAACGACGGCATGGTGGCTGAGCTCGGGGAATTGGTGGAAGCGGCCCGCAAGGAGCTTCGCGGCGAGTCCGGCGAGGCGCTGGCAGCCCTGCTGCGCGGCGGCATGTCACCGGGCGGCGCGCAGCCCAAGGCACTGCTGGCGATTTCCGAAGATTTTTCCGAACTGCGGCTGGATGATCCGCCGGCGGCCGGATTTGGCGCGTGGCTGGTCAAGTTCGATACCGAACCGGTGCTGCAAGAAGGGCGGATCGAAGCGGCCTATGCGGAGATGGCCCGCGCGGCTGGCATCGATGTGCCGGAAACCCGCTTGTGGGAGGCGGCGGGCGGCTGCCATTTCCTCAGCCGCCGGTTTGACCGTGACCGGGGTGGGGAGCGCTTACATTTGCATTCCTATTCCGGGCTGACCCACACCCCGCTGCGGGACGGGCTGGATTACCGGGATTTGATGGAAATCGGTCGCACACTGACAAGCGATCACCGCTGCGTGGAGGAATTGTTCCGGCGGGCGGTGTTCAACGTGGTCGCGGGCAACGATGACGACCACGGGCGGAACCACGCGTTTCTGATGGATGCCGCGGGGCAATGGTCTCTCTCCCCCGCGTTCGACCTGACGCTGGCATCCTATCCGCTAGCATCCGGCTTCCGCGCCGGACGGGTGAATGGCAAGGCCTCCCAAATCACCCGCAAGGATTTCATGAAGCTGGGAACCGGGCATGATGTGAGAAATCCGGGCGAAATCATCGACCGGGTGATCGACGCGGTCGCCCGGTGGCACGATCACGCCGCGGCCAACGGCATCAGCACCGCGCAGGCCGCGATGGTGGAGGCGCAGCACCGCCGCAGTCTGGAATAGGTCCGGCTTGCCCGGTCAATGCCATTGACCCGCCACTTCCCGCGGCTAGTCTCGCCGCGCACCCATGGCTGGCTTTTTCAAATCCCTACTCAACAAGATCACCAATCGCGCGGAAATCGATTGGGACGACCTCGAAGCCGACCTCATCAGCTCCGACCTCGGAGTCCGCATGAGCACCTCGATCATCGACGAGCTCCGCAATCTCGGCCGCGAGGTTTCCTCCGAAGACGTCGTGGAAACCACCCGCCGCCAGATTGCCAAGCGCCTGCCGGAAAACCTCCCGCCACCCGCGCCGCGGGCCGATGGCAAACCGTTCGTGATCCTCGTCGTCGGCGTGAACGGCACCGGCAAGACCACCTCCTCGGCCAAGCTCGGACTCTGGCTCCATCAGCGCGGCCATTCCGTGATCCTCGCCGCCGCAGACACCTTCCGCGCCGCCGCCGTCGAACAACTCCAGCGCTGGGGCGAGCGGCTGAAGCTCCCCGTCGTGAAGGGAAATCCCAACGCCGACCCGTCGTCCGTCTGTTTCCACGCCCATCAGAAAGCCATCGCCGACAAAACGCAGTTCCTCATCTGCGACACCGCCGGCCGCATCCACACCCGCCACAACCTGATGGAAGAGCTCGGGAAAATCCGACGCACGCTCGCCAAGCAGGACGAGACCGCGCCGCATCTCACGCTGCTGGTCGTGGACGCCACCACCGGTTCTAACGCGCTCAACCAGGCGAAAGAGTTCCACAAGGCCAGCCCGCTCGACGGCCTCATCGTCACCAAGCTCGACGGCTCGGGAAAAGGCGGCATCGCGGTGACCATCCACGACCAGCTCGGCATCCCGCCGCGCTTCCTCGGCACCGGCGAGGAGCCGGAGGCGTTCTCGATTTTCAACAAGGAATCCTTCGTGAAGGAAATCCTCTGAAGTGTGCCGGCTGTCTCAGCCGGTTGCCGAGGCTCTGAATCCGGCTGAGACAGCCGGGACACCTTGGCTCACACCAGTTGCGTCTCCACCAGCAGCTTGTAAGTCCCGCCGCGCGCGATGAGTTCTTCGTGCGTGCCGCTTTCCACAATCTTGCCGTGGTTGAAGACGAGGATGTTGTCCGCGTGCCTGACGGTGGACAGGCGGTGGGCGATGACCAGGCTGGTGCGACCGGCCATCGCGCGTTCGAGCGCTTCGTTGACGAGGCGCTCGCTCTCGGAATCGAGGGCGGAGGTGGCTTCGTCCAAAAGCAGGATGCGCGGGTTGGCGAGGATGGCGCGGGCGATGGCGATGCGCTGGCGCTGGCCGCCGGAAAGCTTGGTGCCGCGCGGGCCGACGACGGTGTCGTAACCTTCCGGCAGAGCGCTGATGAACTCGTGGGCGTTGGCCATTTCCGCGATGCGGGCGATGTCCTCGCGACTGGCGCCGGGATTTCCATACTCGATGTTTTCCAAAATCGTGCCGCCGAAAAGCATGACTTCCTGCGGGACGACCGCCATCTGCGCGCGCAGGCAGGGCAGGCTGATTTCCGCGGCGTTGACGTCGTCAAACAGAATGCGGCCGGACTCGGGGTGGTTGAAGCCGAGAATGAGCGAGAAGATGGTGGACTTCCCCGCGCCGGAGGGACCGACCAACGCGATGCGCTGGCCGGGCCGGACTTGGAAATCGATGTCGTGGAGGACCTGCACGTCGGGGCGCGAGGAATAACGGAAGTTGACGCGGTTGAAGGCGAGCGAGCCTTTCAGGGTGATGCCCGTGTCGCCGCTGACGCGCTCGGTGGGAGTGTCGAGAATCTCGCGGAGGCGGTCGGTGGCACCGGCGGTCTGCTGGAACTGGGAGATGATTTCCGGGAACGAGCCTAACGAAGCGCCGACGAAGATCGAGAAGAGGATGAAGGCGGCGAAGTTCGTCCAGCCGATTTCGCCATGGGCATACATCCGCGAGCCATACCAGGTGACGAAGGCGATGGTGCCGAAGAGCGCGAAGATGATGAAGGACAGGAACGCGGCGCGGTGGCGGGCTCCGCGCAGGGTGACGGCGAAAAACGAATCCAGCGCGCGGTCGTAGCGGCGGGATTCGAAGTCCTCGTTGCCGAAGGCTTTCACGTCGGCGATGGACTGCGTGGTTTCCTCGATGACGGTGCCGGCCTCGGCCAGCGAGTCCTGAGCGTCGCGGGAAAAGCCGCGGACTTTCCTCCCGAAGAACGCGATGGCGAGCACCACCACCGGCACGCTGCCGAGCATGATCAGCGAGAGTTTCCACGAGGCGACGAAGATGAAAATCAGACCACCGATGAGGATGACGGTGTGGCGCACGGCTTGGGGGACGGCGTTGAGCAGGGTGTCGCGGACGATGCCGAGGTCGGCGGAGACGCGGTTGCTGAGGGCGCCGGAGCGTTGCTCTTGATAGAACGGCACCGGCAGTTTCACCAGGTGTGCGAAGACATCGCGGCGCAGCCGGTTCAGGGCGGCCTCGCCGGAACGGATGAAGCCCTGGACGC